>JAEWWW010000104.1 GCA_023396215.1 Bacillota bacterium
CCTTAACCCGCGCCGACTGCGGCGCGAAACCGGGGGTATACAGGGGGTACCGCGTACCCCCTGTAAGAGCCTGTCGGCCTTGTCGTCAGGCGAAAAGTTACGGGTTTTCTTTCATCAGCTCTTCCAACTCCGGCGACCAAAAGGCCGGGGGAATGTTATCGCGCACCAAATCCAGCGCGTATTTGTAGCTGAAGATGGGGTACTTGCGCCGCACCCCATGCAGGGCGGCCAGCTCCGGGGTGTAATCGGCAAGGGGATAGATGGCTACATCGGCCATGCCCGCACCGTAGTGGGTGACGGTGGGCACAAAAAACACCGAGGAAACGCCGGTTTTGCCGGTTTCATAATCCTTGGTGATGGCGATATCCAGCATCCCGGCGGGCATGTTCCACGGGCTGCTCTGGGCCGATATGAAGTTGCCCAGCGAATAGGCCACCAGCGTACTGCCGCCGTCGGGGCGCTCCAGAACCTCCATCGGCTGTATGGTGTGGCTGTGGTGCCCCAGAATGATATCCACCCCCAGCCCGGCCAGAAACTGGGCGGTTTCGCGCTGGTAATCCGAGATGTTGTGGGTGTCCTCGTTGCCCCAGTGGGCCGAAACCACCACCAAATCGGCGGCTTTTTTGGCGGCGGCCACCAGCGCTTCAATCAACTGCCGTTCGTCGGTGCTGATATACCGCATCGTGCTGCCTGCGGGCAGGCTCAGCCCGTTGGTGCGCTCGGTCATGCCGATAAAGGCGATGGAGATATCCCCCGCCCGCATCACCTTCAGGCTGTGCAGGTCGCTGTTGTCCCGGTAGGCTCCGGTGAGCAGCACCCCCGGCTGGTTCTGCCAGTAGTCGATGGTGGCGGCGTAGCCCGCCTCGCCCCAGTCGAACATGTGGTTGTTGGCATGGTTCACCACGTTAAAGCCGAGGCTCACCAGCTTATCCCCAACCTGTGAGGGCGAGTTAAAGCGGGGGTAGCTGGCGGGCGGCGCCACGGCGGTGGCCAGCAGCGTTTCCTGATTGATAAAGGCCACTTGCGCCCCCTTTATCAGCGGGGCGATGTGCTGGTAGGGAAAGTCAAAATCATAGCCCTGCCCGCCTGCCCGCTGGGCGGCCTGCTTATATATAGTATCGTGGATGAGGTTATCCCCAACCGCCACCATGCGGATGGTCACCGGCTCCGGCGTGGGCGGCTGGCTCTCCGAGCTGGGCTCGGGCGGGTTGGTGGAGGACTCCTCGCCGGGCGTCGGCGGCGCCATCCAAAGCACCCCGGCCGTTGCGGCGGAGAGCAGCAGTACGGCAGCGGCAATGCATATGACAATTTTCTCGGTTTTACTCATGGCTGCACCTCAATCTATGCGGTGTGATACGGTCATCCGGCGGGGGCGGGGCTGCGCCGGGTTGCGACAAACCCCGAGCCGTTTCGGCAGCCTTCACCGGTGAGAACGGCTCCTATTCTAGCACAAACCGCGACCCAAGTAAAACCGGGGAGGGCTTGGCCGCCAAAACAGGCCGGGCCCGCCCCAAAAACCGGATGCGACGCCCCTTTTTGCCCGCTTCTGTACCCACAGTATGGGCAAATTTTCCACCCTTAGCCAGCCCCGCCTCCCAATCAACCGGCTGGGGCGGGCTTGGGGGGGGGCATATTGCGGGCAGCCTGACCGTAAATTATACAGTCGCTTCATTTTAAAATATCCGGCGCTCTAAACCGGCGTGCAAAGACCATGCAATTGCAGCAAACAGAAAGGGGGAGGGAGAGATGACCGAGAAAACCCTTGACCGCCTGCGCCCCGGCCAGCGGGGGCGGGTGGTATCGGTGCAGGGGAGCGGCGACCTGCGGGGGCGGCTCATCGACATGGGGCTCACCCCCGGTGTCGAGGTGCTGCTGCGCCGCACCGCCCCCTTTGGCGACCCGCTTGAAATTGGCCTGCGGGGGTATGCGCTTTCGCTGCGCCGGGCCGACGCAAAAGCGGTTGTGGTGCGGCTGCTGCCGTCGGGGTGGCGGCGGTGAATACTGAACTTTTCACAAGGCCCGCCCACGGCGGCACAGCCGCCCACCCGGCCTTTTGCCAAAAGCCCGCCGCCGCGCTGGTGGGCAACCCCAACAGCGGCAAAACCACCCTTTTCAACCAGCTCACCGGCCTTAATCAGGTAGTGGGCAACTGGGCGGGGGTCACGGTGGAAAAAAAGCAGGGGCAGGTACGCCTGCCGGGGGGCACGCTCACCATCACCGACCTGCCAGGCATCTATTCGCTCTACCCCTACTCGCCGGAGGAGCGCATCACCCGCGGCCACCTGCTGGGCGGCGAGCCGGGGGTGGTCATCAATATTGTGGACGGCACCAATCTGGAGCGCAACCTCTACCTCACCCTGCAGCTGCTGGAGCTGGGGCTGCCGGTGGTGGTAGCGGTCAACCTGATGGACGCGGTGCAGGCGGCGGGAGATTCCATCGACTGCCGTGCGCTCTCGGCGGGGCTGGGGGTGCCGGTGCTGCCCATCTCGGCCCGCAAAGGGGAGGGAATAGCCGACCTGCTCGCGGCGGCGGCTCTGCCCGCCCGGCTGGGAGGCCCGACCCCCCATCCCCCCGCATATGACCCTGCCGTTACCCGCGCCATCGGGCGATTGCAGGGCTTGGCGGGCAGCGCACAAGGTGGCCCTGCCCGTTACCGTGCCATCCGCCTGATGGAGGGGGAGCCGGAGGCTTGGGCCGCCCTTGCGCCCGGGCAGCGGCGGCAGGCACAAGCAATCGTCGCCGGGTGGGAGGCCGAGGCACGGTTGGATGGCCGGGCGCTGATGGCCGACGCCCGCTACCGGCTCATTCAGGAGCTGGTGGCTTCTGCCGTCACCCGCAGCCGCAGGGCAAAAACCACCCTTACCCAGCGCATCGACCGGGTGGTGACCCACCGTCTGCTGGCCCTGCCCCTCTTTTTGGGAGTGATGGCGCTGATGTTCGGCGTCACTTTTGGGCCGGTGGGCGCGGGGCTTAAGGCCCGGGCGCAGGGGCTGCTGTGGGGCCTTTCGCGGTTGCTCTCCAGCCTGCTGGAGCGGGCGGACGCTCCCCTGTGGCTGCGCAGCCTGCTGCTGGAGGCGGTGCTGCCCGGCGTGGGGGAGGTGCTCTCCTTTCTGCCGCAGATTGCGCTGCTCTTTCTCTTTCTGTCGCTGCTGGAGGACAGCGGCTATCTGGCCCGGGGAGCCTTTATCATGGACCGTCTGCTGCGCCGTCTGGGGCTGGGGGGCCGGTCGTTCATCCCGCTGCTCATGGGCTTTGGCTGCACCGCCCCGGCGGTGATGGCCGCCCGCACCCTGCCGGGCGAAGCGGAACGCAGGCTCACCATCATGCTGGTGCCCTTCATGTCCTGCGGGGCGCGGCTGCCCATCTACGGGCTGTTTGCGTCGGTGTTTTTCAGCAGGCATCAGGGTCTGGTGGTGTTTGGCCTCTACCTGCTGGGGGTGGCGGTGGCGGTCTGCTGCGGCCTGCTGCTGAAAAACACCATCTTCCGGGGCAGCGAGGCCCCCTTCCTGTTGGAACTGCCCCCTTACCGCCTGCCCTCGCCCAAGGATACCTTGCGCCACCTTTGGAGCCGCTGCGAGGGCTTTCTGGTTAAGGCCGGCACCCTGATTTTCGCGATGACGGCAATCGTCTGGCTGCTGCAGCGGGTCACCCCCGCGCTGACCCCTGCTGCCGACCCGACCCAAAGCATCTTCGCCGCGCTGGGGCGGGGGATAGCGCCCGCTTTTGTACCCTTGGGCTTTGGAAGCTGGCGGGCGGCCACCGCCCTTTTGGCGGGGTTGGTGGCAAAAGAGGCGGTGGTTTCCACCTTGGGGCAGCTTTACGCCCTGCCGGGGCTGCCGCTGCCTGCGGCGCTGGCGGTCGAGTTCAACCCTCTTTCGGCCCTCTCCTTTATGGTGTTCTGCCTGCTTTATATGCCCTGCATCGCCGCCTTTGCCGCCATCCGGCGCGAGATGAACAGCCTCGGCTGGGCGGTTGCCACCGCGGCGATACAGCTTGCGGCGGCCTACCTCTGCGCGCTGGCGGTCTACCAGATAGGGTCGGTGATAGCCGCGTTTTTGGGATAATAGATGTGCCTACAGGTGATTCCCAATTCCCCTCCCTGAAGGGGTGGCGCCGCAGGTGCCGGGGTGGTGGACTGCGCGGCGATGTGGGCCCGCCACACCATCCTGCCGTCTGCCCCTCTGCAGGGGCGGATACCATCCGCCCGCCCATGCCCCGCAAATCTCGCGGGCGACCACAGGTCGCCCCTACACCCCTCGCATCGAACGGTTGTAGGGGCGGTCTTTGACCGCCCGCGCGTCCCCGGCGCGATACTGCAAAGACACAGCAAGGGCCGACGCCCCCTGTCGGGGGTTCGCTATCGCCGTCGGCCCGCGCCTCCCAGCCGCCCCTGCGCTGTTGCCCCATTCCCCTCCCTGGAGGGGTGGCGCCGCAGGTGCCGGGGTGGTGGATGGCGCGGCGATGCGGGTCCGCCACACCATCCTGCCGTCTGCCCCTCTGTAGGGGCGGATACCATCCGACCGCCCGTACCCCCTGCACAACCTTGCGGGCGACCACAGGCCGCCCCTACACCCCTCGCATCAAACGGTTGTAGGGGCGGTCTTTGACCGCCCGCGCGTCCCCGGCGCGATACCGCAAAGACACAGCAAGGGCCGACGCCCCCTGTCGGGAGTTCGCTATCGCCATCCGCCCGCGCCTCCCAGCGGCCCCTGCGTTGTTGTCCCATTCTCCCTCCTTGGAGGGGTGGCGCCCGCAGGTGCCGGGGTGGCGGACTGCGCGGCGATGTGGGCCCGCCACACCATCCTGCCGTCTGCCCCTCTGTAGGGGCGGATACCATCCGCCCGCCCATGCCCCGCAAATCTCGCGGGCGACCACAGGTCGCCCCTACACCCCTCGCCTCCCAGCCGCCCCTGCGCTGTTGCCCCATTCCCCTCCCTGGAGGGGTGGCGCCGCAGGTGCCGGGGTGGTGGACTGCGCGGCGATGTGGGCGTCGCCTTCTACCTAGCGGGCGGTTGGTAGCCGCCACCGGAGTTGCTGTTTTTAGGAAGGGCTTCCCAATATCCCCAGCAGTAACAGTTTTTGCTTTTCAATTTGTTAAAAACTCCGTAATAAAACGGCCAAGTCTTACACTTGAAAAGTAAATCACCTTTATAGTATAATTTGCATATCGCAGACAACTGAGATTTTACATCAATTTCCAGAACGGTATAATCAAATTGTCACAAAAAAGCGGGCCGCCCCAAAGGCGCTGTACAGGCAGCTTTGTCTGCCCATGCCTTTTGCAGGCAGCCTGCATCGACAGCGATAGATAATCTGCAATGAAAAGCCCCATTTTTTGGCTTGCCCTGCAGGTGACGTACAACCGGTTCTGCCCGCGTCTCTGGCGCGGCGGCAAGCCTTGGTTGCCGGGTTAAAAGACGATGTGCTTTAACCGCAGAAAAGGGGCATTCTGAAAACTCCAAACTCCCCGCAAATTCTACTGAAAACAGCGTTTGCGGCGTTAAAAATGCTCAGAATACATGAAGTATTCCTGTGCTTTTTGCCTTGCATCCACCTGTTTGCAGCGAATTTCCCGGTGGTTTTTCGTTTTCAGAAACGCCCTGACATGATAGATAAAGGAGCTGAAAAAGAATGGGAGAAGACAAAAAAAACATGCAGGAAACCATTCCCATGCTTGCTCTCAGAGGCCTTGTGCTGTTTCCCAATATGGTGCTGCACTTTGATGTAGGCAGAGAGAAATCGATACTGGCGCTTAACGAGGTCATGACCAAAAACCGCAAGCTGTTTTTGGTGGCCCAAAAGGATATCAGAGACGACGACCCCACCCCCGCCCAGCTGTATCAGGTGGGCGTGGTGGCCGAGGTGCGCCAGATTATCAAAACCCAGAGCGACAACCTCCGGGTGCTGGTGGAGGGCCTTTACCGGGCCAAAACACTGGCGGTACAAAGCGAAGACCCCTACTTTGAGGCATTGGTGGAGCAGGCGCCCATCAAGCGCGGGCGGATTTTGAAAACAGCCCTCAGCGACGCACTGATGCGCACCGTCAAGGACCTGTTTGAGGAGTACTGCTACCTCACCCCCAAGATGCCCAAAGAGCTGATGACCAACGTGCTGATGACCGAAGACCCCATCTATCTGGCAGAGTACATAGCCGGAAACATCCCCCTCAAGGTGGAAGAAAAGCAGAAAATCCTTGAAGAATCCAGCCCGGTCAAGCGGCTTGAGCTGCTGGCCAAGGCACTGGAGGGCGAAAACGAAATTCTCAGTCTGGAGCACGACATCCACGACCGGGTGCGTGACCAGATTGATAAAAACCAGCGCGAATACTACCTGCGGGAGCAGCTCAAGGCCATATCCTCCGAGCTGGGGGACGGCGAAAATACTGTGGACGAGGTGGAAAGCTACCAGAAGCGCATCTCGGCCATCGGCCTTGACGGCGAATCCGAAGATAAGCTGCTCAAGGAGGCCGACCGGCTGCTGAAGATGCCCTCCAACTCCCACGAGGCGGGGGTCATCCGGGGCTATCTCGACACTATTTTGGCCCTGCCCTGGAACAAACACACCAAGGATAAGATTGATATTGCCAAGGCCCGCAAGCTGCTGGATAAAGAGCATTACGGCATGGCAAAGGTAAAGGAACGCATCCTCGAACTGCTGGCGGTGCGCAAGCTGGCCCCCGATATCAGCGGGCAGATTATCTGCCTTGTGGGGCCGCCGGGCGTGGGCAAAACCTCTATCGCCCGGTCGATAGCCAAAAGTATGGGACGCAAATATGTGCGCATGTCGCTGGGCGGCGTGCGGGATGAATCCGATATCCGGGGCCACCGCAAGACCTACATAGGCTCAATGCCGGGGCGCATCATCAACTCCATCAAGCAGGCGGGCAGTGCAAACCCGCTGCTGCTGCTGGACGAGGTGGACAAGCTGGGCAGCGATTTCAGGGGCGACCCCTCCTCCGCACTGCTGGAGGTGCTGGACAGCGAGCAGAACTATGCCTTCCGCGACCATTTCGTCGAGGTGCCCTTCGACCTTTCTAAAGTTCTGTTCATCGCCACCGCCAACAACCTCGATATCATCCCCGGGCCGCTGGCCGACAGAATGGAGATTATCCGCCTGAGCAGCTACACCCGGGAAGAAAAGTTCAACATCGCCAAAAACCATCTGGTGGCCAAGCAGCTTGCCCGCCACGGCCTGAAAGCCCGTCAACTCAAGTTTGAGGACGACGCCCTCTATGCGCTGGTGGATTTCTACACCCGTGAAGCAGGGGTGCGCACATTGGAAAGAAACATTGCGTCCCTCTGCCGCAAAGCGGCCAAGCAGCTGGTGGAAAAAGAAAGCGGGCGGGTGGTTATCGCCGCCGCCGATCTCGAGGGCTATCTTGGCCCCAAGAAATTTTACGACGACTTTTTGGCAAAGGAAGACCAGGTTGGCATCACCAACGGCCTTGCGTGGACCTCGGTAGGGGGCGAAATGCTTCAGGTGGAGGCCGCCGTCATGGAAGGCAGCGGCAAAAATCAGTTTACCGGCTCGCTGGGCGACGTGATGAAGGAATCGGTCACCGCAGCCATCACCTTTATCCGCAGCCGCAGCGAAGAGTACGGCGTTGATAAAGATTTTTATAAAAACAGAGATATCCACATACACTTTCCTGAGGGGGCTGTGCCCAAAGACGGCCCCTCGGCCGGCATCACCACCTGCACGGCGCTGGTTTCGGCTCTTTCGGGCCGTCCGGTGCGCCACGATGTGGCCATGACCGGCGAAATCACCCTGCGGGGGCGGGTGCTGCCCATCGGCGGGCTGCGGGAGAAAACCATGGCCGCCTATAAAAACGGCATCAAGACGGTGATTATCCCCGAAGCCAACCGCCCCGACCTTGCAGAAATCGACCCGGTGGTGGCTAAAGCCATCGAGTTTATCCCGGTGTCGGATATGGACGCCGTTCTGGGCGTGGCTTTGGCGCCCGCACCCGACGAAAAAAGCGCCGCCAAGGGCAAGCCTGTGCCTATCATCATGGAGGAGGGCAAGCTGCCCAAGCCTAACACAATCATCCCGCAGTAATGCGGCCAGAGTGTCAAAAAACAGGCAGGCGGCGAAGAATCGTCGGGGACGAGGCGGCAAACGCAGCAAATGAGGGAGCATATTTGATATATGTGATTGAAATTTGCAAGTGCAGCCAACAAAGTAAGCAAGCCGCCTAAGGCGGTTTGCGGCCCGGCGACTTTTTCGACAGCCTGCCCGCAGTAATGCGGCGGCGGGAGGCCATCATGAATTATCACAACGTAGAATTTGAAACATCCTATGGATTGGCTCGGCAGCTCCCACCTTCGGAGCTGCCCGAGCTTGTTTTTGCGGGGCGCTCCAACGTGGGCAAGTCCTCGCTCATCAACAAGCTTTTTAACCGCAAGCAGCTGGCGAGGGTCAGCTCGGTGCCGGGCAAAACCAGCACCATCAACTTTTTCAGGCTGGAAAACCTGCGCTTTGCCGACCTGCCGGGCTACGGCTATGCCAGGGTTGCCAAGGACGAAAAGCTGCGCTGGGCCCAGCTCATAGAGGGCTATTTCGGAAGCGGGCGGGATATCCGCCTGGTGTTTTCGCTGGTGGATTTGCGCCACCCGCCCTCGGCCTATGACATCGATATGGTGAACTTCCTGATTGACAGCGAGCTGCCCTTTGTCATCATCTGTACCAAGGCGGATAAGCTTTCTAAAAAACAGCAGCAGACACAGGTCGAGGTCATTCGCCAAAGCCTGCCCTGCGGCGACCAGTTGACCATCATTCCCTTTTCGGCGGTCACCGGGGAAGGGGTCGACGATATCAAGGCGATTATCGAGGAAATTGCCACCGAACAGGAGATTTGACAGCATGTTTGTATCGGATGCACTGGGAATCAACCGCTTGGGGCACCTGACCATCGGCGGACGTGATACGGTAGAGCTGGCCCAGACCTACGGCACCCCTCTCTATGTCATGGATGAGGAGCAACTGCGCAAAAGCTGCCGCAGCTACCGCGAATCGATTAAAAAATATTACGGCGGACACGGCCTTGCCGCCTATGCCAGCAAGGCTTTTTGCTGCAAGGCGATGTGCAGGCTGGCGGCCGAAGAGGGCATGGGGCTGGATGTTGTTTCGGCGGGCGAGCTGCACACCGCCATGGCGGCGGGCTTCCCCCCCGAGAAGATTTTGTTCCACGGCAACAACAAAACAATGGAAGAGCTGGTCATGGCGCTGGAGTACGGCGTGGGCCGCATCGTGGTGGATAACGAAACCGAGTTGAGCCTGCTGAGCCAGCTTGCGCTCTCGCAAGACAAAAGGGCGGGGGTGCTGTTTCGCATCAAGCCGGGCATCGACGCCCACACCCACGACTTTGTGCGCACCGGGCAGATAGACAGCAAGTTTGGCCTTGCGCTGGAAACCGGCGAGGCCCTCGCGGTCATCAAGGCCGCCACCACCATGGGCGGCATCGAGGTGCTGGGGATACACTGCCACATCGGCTCCCAGATTTTCGATATCGCCCCCTTTGAGCTGGCGGCCGAGGTGATGCTGGGCCTGATGGCGCAGGTCAAGGCCGAAACCTGCCGCGAGCTGCCCGAGCTCAATCTGGGCGGCGGCTTCGGCATCAAGTATCTGCCCGAGCACAACCCGGTGCAGTATGAGCGCTATATGCAGCAGGTGGCCGGGGTGGTGAAGGATACCTGCAAAAAGCTGGGCCTTGCCATGCCCTTTATCATCATCGAGCCGGGGCGCTCCATCGTCGGCCCGGCGGGCATCACCCTCTACAAGGTGGGCTCGGTGAAAGAAATCCCCCATGTGCGCACCTATGTTTCGGTGGATGGCGGCTTGGGCGACAACCCCCGCTATGCCCTCTACCGCTCGGTTTACGAGTTTGTGGCGGCGGCTAAGGCCGACCAGCCCAAGGATACGGTGGTGACGGTGGCGGGCCGGTACTGCGAAAGCGGCGACCTGCTGGGCGAAAATGTCCCTCTGCAAAAGGTGGGCCCCGGCGACCTTGTGGCGGTGCTTGCTACAGGGGCCTACAACTACTCGATGGCCTCCAACTACAACCGCAACCCCCGCCCGGCGGTGGTGATGGTGAACCAGGGCGAGCCGCGGGTGGTGATCAGGGCCGAAACGCTGGAGGACCTCCTGCGAAACGACTTGGACTAGGGGCTTTCTTAAAACTCCAAACTCTTGGTAAATTCTACTGAAACCAGCATCTGCTGCGTTCAAAAAGCTGGGAATACATGAATTATTCCTGCGCTTTTGGCCTTGCAGCTACTTGTTTTCAGCGAACTTTCCGGCGGTGTTCCGTTTTAAGAAACGCCCTGACCCTTGACCCCTTATATTGACCGATTATCTATCCGGCTGCCGTGTTTTGCGCAAAGCAAAGCCCGGCAGCCCAAGTTTTGGGCCGCCGGGCGGTGGAATATACCTTTATTGGGCAGGCAAGCGCCCCTCTCATTCCCCTCCGTAGGCGCTTGCATGTTCTGCGGAACATGCGTGAGTCCTTTTCTGCGAAAAAGAACGCGAAGCGCCTCACGGGTGGGACTAAGCCCCCCCGTGTGCCCCCCCAAGCCTCCGGCGGGGCTGGAACGGGATTGTGCCTACCCCCGCATCCCCCCCGCGAGAGGGAGCCTTAAGACTCGATCGCAGCCTTTGCGGCGGCGACGATGGCCTCCACATAGCCCTTGGTATCCACCAGTGTCGAGCTGGTTACAGCGTCCACCATCTCCTCGGTGCTTTTTTCAGACAGCAGCTTTTCAAGGTCGGCAATCGTTTTGCCCTTTACAAAGCCTTCGATGCCCTTGTAGGAGGCCAGCAGCGTTTGGGTGCCCCCCATATTGGCGCTGTAGGCCTCGCTGTTTTTGCGCTTGGAGGCCAGCCCCATTGTAGGGTCGGCCAGCGCCGCGCCAAACTCCTTGTCGCTGTTGGGCACCGGGGTAAAGTCGGTTTTGTTCAGGTACTGATACTCCTCCAGATGGGCCAGCGCAATCTTTTCACCGTTCATCACCACCGTGGCGACGGCAAAAGAACGGGTGCCGTGGGCGGCATACTGCACCTGCCCAATTTTCAGGGCCGAAGCGGCGGTACCGGGCATTTCACAGCCTGCAACCAGCAGCAGGCAGGCTGCCAGCAGGGCAGCGGCTACTTTTTTCATGGCGATAACTCCTTTGCAGCTTTTAAATAAGATGACCGGCGCGGCGGTTGCATAACGCCGGTCAATGCCGTTAGTATGGGATGCATACGCCCCCCTCATGCGCGGGCAGCGCGGGGAACGGGCGGCTTTTGCCAAAAATACAGGGGTTTTGAGCCCCCATCTTAAAAGCAATGTTTTTTGGCCCCGCAAAGGCGATATAACCGATTTACTTTTGTAATGCATTATGTTAAAATAGCATTGCGTGAACCGACCTGATAATAACCAGATTCAAAAAGCCCGACCGCCCATTGGCGACTGTCGGGCCGTGTGGCTGTGAGGCCCTCTTCACTTTTTGAACAAGCGCGCAGGCGCCTTTATTAAACCAACCAAACGAAGGGAGCAGCATCTATGAACCCAAAACTGAAGGATGCAAATGTGGACTACCTCTTCAAGGCCATCCTCACCCTGGAAACGGTGGAGGAGTGCTACAGCTTTTTTGACGACCTCTGCACCATAGCCGAGCTCAAGGCGATATCCCAAAGACTGCAGGTGGCCCGTATGCTCAGCCAGCAAAAGGTGTATAGCGATATTGTTTCACAAACCGGAGCCAGCACCGCCACCATCAGCCGGGTCAACCGTTCGCTCAACTACGGCTCTGACGGTTACCGCATCGTCTTTGACAGGCTCAAAGATTAGCGCCAATCCCCCACAAAAGCACATGATCCTTGCGGCCTGTTTTCGGTCTGGCTGCGTTGCCTGTCTTGCCGGACGAAAAATACCCCCGCAGTTCTAATACGCTTTTCATGGAGGAGTGGTATCATGGCCTACTCTGCGTTTGCCCGTTATTACGACGCCCTCACTGGGGATGTGGATTACACCGCCCGCGCGGCCTACTTCCACTCGCTGATAGAGGCGCATGGCAAGGGCTGCCGTCTGCTGCTGGATTTAGCCTGCGGCACCGGCAGCCTTTCGGTTGCTTTGGCCCGGCTGGGCTATCAGGTGATTGGCGTCGACCGTTCGGCCGATATGCTGGCGGTGGCAGCCGAAAAAAACGGCGGCCTGCCCGAGCCGGTGCTCTACCTTTGTCAGGATATGACCACCCTTGACCTTTACGGCACGGTGCAGGCCACCGTCTGCGCGCTGGATAGCGTCAACCACATCACCGACGCCGCCAAGCTGCGGCGGGTGTTCAATAAGGTGGCCCTCTTTACCGAGCCGGGCGGGGTATTTTTGTTCGACGCCAACACAACCTATAAGCATCGCGAGGTGCTGGGCGACAACACCTTCATCTACGACCTGCCGGAGCTTTACTGCGTTTGGCAAAACAGCCTCAGGGGCGAGCATGTGGATATCTCCCTCGACTTTTTTGAGCGGCAGCCCGACGGCTGCTGGCTGCGCAGCAGCGAGAGCTTTGCCGAGCGGGCCTACCCCCGCCAAAAGCTTTGCGCCATGCTGGAGCAGGCGGGCTTCGAGGTACGGGCGGTCTACGACGACGGCACCACCACCCCCCCGCAGGATACCACCCAGCGTGAGGTTTATGTGGCGGTCAAGCGCTAGTATGGCTGCCCGGACAGGGCATGCTTTAGAATAGAGCGGCCAACGGTTCCGCCGCCCCCGCGCTCAAGGCGGAAGGGGAGCAGGGGGAACCTTCATCTATCATCGTAAAAGGAAGATACTATGGGTAAAATTGTGAAAACCATATCGGCGGATGGAGCGGTTATCTGCTTTTGTGCCGATACCACCGATATTGCGGGCGAGGCCGAAAGGCTGCACAAAACCTCCGCGGTGGTGACCGCCGCCATGGGCAGGCTGATGACCGCCGCGTCAATGATGGGCAGCATGCTCAAAGGGGAGCAAAGCTCCATCACCCTGCGGGTTTCCGGTGGCGGGCAGGTGGGCTCGGTCATTGCGGTTTCAGACTATCAGGGCAATGTGCGCGCCTATGCCACCAACCCCATTGTGGAGCTGCCGCTCAACAGCCACGGCAAGCTGGATGTGGGCGGGGCTGTGGGCCATGAAGGCTTTCTCAACGTCATCAAAGACTTTGGCTCAGGCGAACCATACAGTGGGCATGTGCCTCTTGTCACCGGCGAGATTGCCGAGGATATCACCAGCTATTACGCCGTCAGCGAGCAAATCCCCACCGTTTGCGGGCTGGGGGTGCTGGTCAACCCCGACCTGACGGTGAAATCGTCGGGCGGCTATCTCATCCAACTGCTGCCCGGGGCCGACGAGGGCACCATCGACCGCTTGGAGAAAAACATTGAAACGCTGCCGCCGGTTTCTTCGATGTTCAGCAGCGGCATGACCCCCGCCGACATTGCCTTTAAAGCGCTGGAGGGCTTTGATCCCCAGATATTGGAGGAGTATGAGGTGGAGTACCGCTGCAACTGCTCCCGCGAGCGGGTGGAGCGCGCCTTTCGCTCGATGGGCAGCGGCGAGCTGCTGGATATGGCCCGGGAGCAGGAGCGCACCGAGGCCCTCTGCCATTTTTGCAACAAGCGCTACTACTTTACCCCCCAGCAATTGGAAAAGCTGGCTGGTGATGTAAAAAAGGTTGACAAAAACGACCAAATGGACTAATATATACAAGCAACAGATTACGGCTTGAACTTTAAACGGGGAGAGCCGTTTGGTTTGCGGGTTTAGCTCATCTGGTAGAGCGCCACCTTGCCAAGGTGGAGGTAGCGAGTTCGAGCCTCGTAACCCGCTCCAAATAAAAAACACCGGTCTTTTGAACCGGTGTTTTTTATTTGGAGCCGCCTGCGGGCGGGTTATCCGCTCGCCTTACTCGCTCTGCCTGCGGTAGGAACCCTGACGGTTCCCCCGCATACGCCCCCTCCCTCCGGAGGGGCAAGATAACTGCCTCTGTCTTGACCGGTGTTTTTATTTGGAGCCGCCTGCGGGCGGGTTATCCGCTCGCCTTACTCGCTCTGCCTGCGGTAGGAACCCTGACGGTTCCCCCGCATACGCCCCCTCATAAGGCGTTTGCATATCCTGCGGAATATGCAGGCACCCTTCGGGTGCGAAACGCCTCATGGGGGGATTAATCCCCCCATGTGCCCCCCAAGCCTCCGGCGGGGCTGGAGATAGAATATGTCGGATATAGTTTTGACTCTGTTGCGAGGATGGGTTAAGAGGTGTATAATTGCCTTAAAAGATAAAGAATCACTACAGTTAAGGTCATTCGCTAATAATATGGGAAAGCTTAAGAAAGGCCAATATGATGAAAAAAAGAATTGCAGCTATATTTATTGCGTGTATGCTTGTGGTTTCGGCCTGTTCCAACACGCAGGCGGAAGAGGAAACGAACCCTTCTGCCCCGGGGGCCGACACCCCGGGCGGGCTGTCCGGCTTTGAAACATATAGCCTTGATGACATTACGATTAATGCCCCTGCCAGTTGGACGATGAAAGAGGAAACAGCTCCCGGTGGGTACAGGGCCGAGGTTCGCGATTATAATGTTGACCCAGTACAGTGGCAGCACGTGAGTGTATACACCAGTCTGTCGGTTGTTGTTGTAAATGAGGAAAGGTCTTTTCAGAACCTGACCGCGCAGGAATATATTGACAAGCGTTACGATGATTTATCCATAGATGTGACAGACAAAGAAAAAGAGTTATTGATTATTGACGGTGTTGAAGCCGGTATGGTGACACAAAAAAGACCGTATCTGGATTACTATTTGACTTCGATATTTATTCCATATAACGGTAAGGAATATAACATCGATATTCACTATGACGGTAGTGATGCAGAAATCGTGGATATAGCAAACAAGATTATAGCCGGCATAGCTATAGCCGGCTGAGAAAATAGGTGTTACCGCCAAAAAACAAGCTAAGAGGAAATTGTGACATCAACTAAAGTAATGCATTATATATTACCAAGGTGAGCACAGGGCGCTCAAGCCCCGTAACTCGCTCCATTGAAAAATTGCCGGTTTTGAGCCGGTGATCTTTTTTCTTTTCACTATGTATGTTATCAAAGAGCAAGTCCTGTAATTCTGCTGCTGTGCGCGATGGAATTATAGGATTTTTTCTGCTATGATTTATTTTAGATAATATAGTTCAGATTATGGATATAATCACACGCAGGAGGGTTATATGAAAAGCAACATAAGTGTTCTATTTGTACTCTTATTTATCATTATGATGCCATTATTCTCAGCCTGCTCAGGCGCCGATGACAACAATGCATCATCGGTTAGTCCATCCTCATCCGAACCAGCCGATGCGGATTTAAGCGCATCTTCCTCGCTAACGGGCGGGGAAGATGGCGAGAACACAGAGAGCAATGAACCTCAGAGGGTCCGAATCGATGCTGATGGCGGGCTGCGGATGCGTTCTGGACCTGGTACAGAATATGAAATTATTCGTGTTATTCCTCAATATGAATACGCGCAATTATCCGAGGCAGCAGAAGACCATCCCGATTGGGTTTATGTGTATTATGATGGAGACTATGGATGGATTAGTACAGAGTTTATTTCATACGAAACAGATATTATATCAGCATCAAACTGGGCGGAAGTGTATTATGATTATTTATCTGCATTTGAAGCTGTGACATATACATCAACACTTTACGGTGGTCAATATGTAGTCTCGAGTCATGTTGTAGACGGAGAAATAAGAGGGAGCAATGTAATTAAATTTTGGAATGTTGAAGGATATGATTATCCTGTGTTGATAAGCAATGAAATTCCAATCGATGCCGATGGAAATACAGATGTGCCTTTATTTATTCCTACTGCTTATCTGATTGAGGGCAAAAATGTCAGGGAAGCCGATGAGTCTGAACGGTCATCCTTTTTTAAGGCAAGCGTTGACGGCCCAGGTTTGGATGTAAAAGGCAATTTAGTCACTCAATTTGTGCTCAAACCCGAAAATGGCGGTAGTCCAGAAAATGTGCAAGAGGCCCTAAAGTGGCTCAAGGCAAGATGAAAAAGCAGTTTCGCTCATAGGGACTTGTAATGTTTGGCATCGGCAGGAAAATATAAAACGCCACATTTGTGACGTTTTGTATTGGATATTACCTGTCTGATAGTCTATAAAGCTTGTTGTTATACAGTCTTTCCAAGGCCTATCATTCTCTCCGACCAAATAAAAACACCGGTCTTTTTGACCGGCGTTTTTATTTGGAGCCGTATCTGCTCATCCCAAAACAGTTCAGCTATCTTGTGGAATAATAAGAAACTGCCCCAGCGTCTGCATGTTAAAAGATACGCTGCCGTTCTGTGCCGTGGCGGTGGCGACCTGTATCAGCGCCCCGGTTTCAGGGTCGTAACGGTAGACATTCACCGGCGTATTCTCGTCCAGCCGGGTTCTCACCGAGAGGGTTGCCCGCACCGGCAGGGCGAAGCTGCCCCCCAGCCCAAAGCTCTGGGCCTGCTGGGGGTTGCCTGCCCAGCGCAGCATGGTGTCGGCGTCGGGCGCCGGAGCGGCAAAATCCAACGGGTAGTAGCAGCGCCCCGGCTCGTTAACCCGGCCAAAGCCCCCCGGCAGGGTCAGGGTGGCGGCGCCGCCGTCAATGCCAATTTGCAGCCCCACCCCTGCGGGCAGGCCGCCCAGCGTGTTCATCAGCTCGAGGCCCAGAGCCGAGCTGCCGCTATACAGGCTCACGGGGAATAAGCTGTGCCCGCCCACGGTAACCGCCCCTTGGGGCAGCTC
>JAEWWW010000118.1 GCA_023396215.1 Bacillota bacterium
GGGTACCCCCTTGAACATCAGCGGCAGGCTGACGTTTTCCATCGCCGTCATGCTGGCCATCAGGTTGTAGGACTGAAACACGAAGCCCAGATGCTTCTGACGAAACACCGCGAGCTGGTTTTCGCTCAGCTTGGAGATATTGGTTTTGCCGATATAGACCGCGCCCCGGGTGGGCTTTTCCAGCCCGGCAAGCTGGTTGAGCAGGGTGGATTTACCCGAGCCTGAGGTGCCCAAAATACAGCAAATCTGGCCCCGGAGTATCTCCAGATTGATGTGGTCGAGCGCCACCACCTTTTCGCCCCCCAGCCGGTATATCTTGGTGAGGTCTTTGATTCTGATTATCGCTTCCAACCTGTATCCTCCTGAAGCGTGTGGACATGCTCTGAAACGCGCAGCATTTCGGGACGAATGTTTCGCCGGATGAGGCAAAGCTTCGCCGCTGTGGTGTGTCCACCGCGAGAATTTTTAACGCAGTATGGCGAAAAGCCCGCCAAAAGGTAAATATAATGGACGGTCGTACCCCCATGGCCTGAACCGAGGGGTTTTTATCTCCCTGTAGAATAGGTGCCCGAAACGGCTGCGTTTGTTGCGGAGTTTGACAATTTCCTCCCAATTATCATAGCACAAGCCTGCCTGTGGTTACAACTTTTGGCCCGGTTTTTTAACATATTATACATAACCTGCCCGCCCGGAGCGCTGCCGCGCCGCTTTGGGGGCGACAAGAAAGGGCGCAGAAACTGCGCCCTTTTACCGTCCTGTTTTTTTAGGCAATACCGCACAGTCCTAAGTGCTCTGGCGCATCGGCGGATTTTTTGTCAGATAAAACAAAAACCGCAAGGAATAGTGGGTGTATTCACGAGGATTTTTGTGAAAGCTTACGGAAAATCTGCAAGCGACAGGGTGCTTAAGGCGGCAGCCGTGAACTGTGGGGTGTTGCCTTAACTTCGTTTTTTATGCCGAAACCAGCTTCAGCTCGCCTTCCTCACCTGTGAGGGTAATCAGGGCGGGCGGGTTTTCGGGGTTATCCACCAGCATCAGGCAGATTTTATCCTCCACCTCTTTGCGGATGATGCGCCGCAGGTCGCGGGCGCCGCTCTTGTGCCCGTGGGCCTTTTCGGCAATGACGGCCAGCGCCGAGGGCTGGTAGCCAAACTTAATCTCCCGCTCCTCCAGCGACTCCACCAGCTCATCCAGCATAAGGGCGGCGATGCGGCCAAAGTCCTCCTTATCCAGCGGGCGGAAGACCACCACCTCGTCCACGCGACCCAGAAACTCGGGCCGCAGGAAATCCCGCAGCGCCTTTTGGGCGCGGTCTTTTTCCACCTCGGTGGGCAGCTTGTTGAAGCCTACCGAGGTATAGCTGCGTTCGCTGCCCGCGTTGGAGGTCATAACGATGATGGTATTTTCAAAGGAAACATTGCGCCCCTGCGCGTCGGTGATTTTGCCTTCATCCAATATCTGCAGCAGGATGTTCATCACATCGGGGTGAGCTTTTTCAATCTCGTCAAAGAGCACCACCGAGTAGGGGCGGCGGCGCACCTTTTCGGTGAGCTGACCCGCCTCATCATACCCCACATAGCCGGGGGGCGAGCCGATGATGCGCGAAACCGAGAACTTCTCCATAAACTCCGACATATCCAGACGGATAAGCGGGTCGGCGTCGTCAAACAGCTCTTTGGAAAGCACCTTGACCAGCTCGGTTTTACCCACGCCGGTGGGGCCTACAAAGATAAAGGAGGCAGGGCGTCGGCGGCCGCTGATCTGTATGCGGGAGCGGCGCACGGCGGCGGCCACCAGAGCGACAGCCTCGTCCTGCCCGATGATTTTGCTCTTCAGGGCGTTCTCCAGCCCGGCCACACGGCGAAGCTCGGTTTCCTGTATCTTGCTGGCGGGAATCCCGGTCCAAAGCTCGATGACCCGGGCCAGGTCCTCGTCGGTGACGCTGACCCCCAGCGCCTTGGGCTCCAGCTCCTGTATCTGGGCTTCCACCCGCAGCTTCTCTGCACGCACCTGCGCCAACTGCTCGTAGTCCACCCCCTCGGGGTCTTCCTCCAGCGCGGTTTCGGTGGTTGCGAGCACCTGCTGCTTCCGCTTCAGCTCGTCGTATTGGGCAAGGTCGGTGTTGCGCAGGTTGGCACAGGAGCAGGCTTCATCCAGCAGGTCGATGGCCTTATCCGGCAAAAACCGGTCGGCAATATAGCGCTCTGAAAGCACCACCGCCCGCTGCACAATATAATCGCTGACCGCCACACGGTGGTAGCTCTCGTAATACTTTTTCACCCCGCGCAGCACCGCGATGGTATCCTGCACGGTGGGCTCGTTGACCTTCACCGGCTGGAACCTCCGCTCCAGGGCGGCGTCTTTTTCGATATGCTTGCGGTACTCGTTGAAGGTGGTGGCGCCGATAACCTGTATCTCGCCCCGGGAAAGGGCGGGCTTGAGGATGTTGGCGGCGTTCATCGAGCCTTCGGCGTCCCCCGCACCCACAAGGCTGTGCACCTCATCGATAAACAGGATGACCTTGCCGTGCTTCTTAACGTCCTCCACCAGCCCCTTGACCCGGCTTTCAAACTGCCCTCTGAACTGGGTGCCTGCCACCAGGCCGGTTAAATCCAGCATATAGAGCTGCTTATCCCGCAGCTGCGCCGGCACATTGCCGCTGGCCAGCCGCTGGGCGATGCCCTCGGCGATGGCGGTTTTGCCCACCCCCGGCTCGCCGATGAGACAGGGGTTGTTTTTGGTGCGCCGGTTGAGTATCTGAATCACCCGGTAGATTTCCTGATCGCGGCCAACGATGTCGTCCATCTCGCCCGCCGCCGCTTTGGTGGTGAGGTTCTGGCAAAAGTTGTCAAGATACTTATACTTTTCCTCTTTTTCACTCTTGGGCCGGGGCGGCTCTTTGCGGCGGGTTTCTTCCCGGCTGGCGGGCAGCCCTTCGCCGCTCATATTCTCCTGATTAAACAGGTTTTGCAAAAAAGGGAACGGCATCGCCCCGCCCGGCTGAAACATGTCGTCGGGCTGGGCTTCCATAATTTCCATCATCTGTTCGTTGACCGTTTCAATGTCATCGTCGGTAATGCCCATTTTATCTACAAGGTCGTTGATGGGTTTCAGGCCAAGCTCTTTGGCGCAGCGCAGGCAAAGGCCCTCGTTTACCGTTTCGGAGCCTTCCAGCTTGGTCATAAAAACCACCGCAACTCTTTTCTTGCAGCGTGTACACATCATATTCATCTATATGGATACCTCAATCTCTCTGCCCAGAGGGGCACGTCTATATGTTGTCTGCCCAAGGCCCAAACATACAGCAAGCTTCTTGCCCGCCTCGCCGGCAGCTGGTTTCACAAGAAGAGAGGATATGCCCCGAGCATTTTTTTATGGCGATATAAGGCTTTTGGCCGCCGGTTTATTCGCAAAACAGCGCGTCTGCCTTATCACTTTATCCTAATTTATTTTTATGAACTGGCTATGAAAAATTCATTGATAAATCTTACATTCAGCCTGCATGGGGATTTGAGGATAAAATCGCCTTACTGCTGCCCGTCCGGCCGGGCCTTTTGCAGCTCTTTTTGGCCGACAATTTTAATATAGCCCGCCAGATACATCCCCCACGAAAACACCATGGTTATGCCCACCCCGGCCAGCAGCCATAGCAGCAGCGGGCGCTGGATATCGACGGTGGCAATAATCTTGACCATCGCCACATAAAAGACGACCGTGGCAAGCTTGCCAAACCAGCGGGCGCTTTCCACCCGCTCAAACTTTTTGTAAAGGCGCAGCCCGCCCGCAATCATCAGCAGCTCTTTGACCATCAGCAGGCTGTACACCGGCCAAAAGCCGGGGTATTTCACCCAGAGCGCAGCCATAACCGCCATCTGGGTCAGCTTATCGGCAAAGGGGTCAAACACCTGCCCCCATTGGGTGATGCTGCCGGTGCGGCGGGCGATGAAGCCGTCCAGCAGGTCGGTCAGGCCCGAAAAAAGCAGGATAACCGCCGCCGTGCCATACTGCCACGGGTTTTGGGCGGTCAGGTAGCGCCATAGAAAAACCGGAACCAGAAAGATGCGCAGCAGGGTGAGAAGGTTTGGGATGTTCATCGGCATTTTTGTCAGCAAATCAAAACCCCCGTTTGGCGGCCCGAATGTCGCGGGCCGATGGACCCTTGCCGTTACTGTAGTTATACGGCACAAAAGTTAAAAATATTATACCGGAGCCGCGAAGCGGCGTGGGATACTTCGCCATCGCTATGGGTTGAGCAAGCTGCGGGCGGCCACAGACCGCCCCTACAGCAGCGAGGATACCGCAAACATTTGTAGGGCGACCTGCGGTCGCACGCCTGCAAGCGAGTTTCCCTGGTATCATCCGCCAGCACCGTGGGGTGGGCATTGGGATAAGGGCATAAACCGCTGTGCGGTTACAATACTGTTCCCCGGTTAAGGCAGCGTGAAGTAGATAATCCTGCGCAGCAGGTAGGTGCTTTCTAAAATTTCTACCGAAAGGAACTCGTACCCGCCGGTGGCGGCGATAATCAGGCTTAAAACCACCCCGAGGATGTAAAGGGCCAGCAGAGCCTCTCCTGCGCCCAGCGCCGCCCCCAAAAGGCCGTTGAAGCTACCGATGACCGGGATGTGGTTGACCACACCCAGCAGGCCCACCAGCCAGCTCACCAGCAGCGAAAACACCAGAAACAGCACCAAAAAGGCCACCGCCTGCAAAATCATCAGAATGGTGGGGCTCAGGGCCGCTTCGGCGATGGCTTCAGAGAGGGTTGCTCCGCCGTTCATCAACTCTACAAGGCGGCTTTCGGCGCCCGATTGCGAGGCAACCTCCTGCGCACCGCCCAAGGAGCCGGGCAGGCGGTCGAAGGCCCGCACAATAGCGCCAAAGGAGGCGGCTTTGTCGGCAAAAAAGGCCACAACCCCCTCAAGGCCGTCCAGCATTTCGGCGGCAGCGGGGTTGTCGAGTATCACCTTATCCACATAGGCCACCAGCTTATCTTTTACAAAAAAGCTGTAGGCTATCCGGGCGGCCGGGCGGCTTAAAAACAGCGCGCCCAAAAACGCCGCCAGCTTGCCCAGCAGCCTGACCACCGTGGCCAAAAAGCCGCTGCGGCGGCCTCTGGCTACAAACCATAGAATAACGGCAACCGCCGCGATATCATAAAACAATCCCAGTCCCATCTTGTTCACCGGCTTTCGTGAAGTCTGTACGGGGTCGCGCTCCGGGGGCCTGCGCCCCCCTGCCGCCCGCAGATATTATAAAAAAGCATAACACATTCGGCGGCTATTTTCAATGAACCTGCACCCCCGCACCACGGCAAACAATGGATGCATGGCTGCACAAATATGGGAGGCCGCCTGCGGCGCTGGTGTGGGTAAGCGGGCCGGTACAGGCTCCCACCGCCGGATGCTTCGCCCGCCAAAAGCCGCCCTGCTACCTGCCGGCGGCGGGACCTATGGCGAAGGGCTGGCGGATAATCTGCTCGGCGGTGACGCCGTAAAGGGCGTCCTGCGCGGGCTGGATGAGGTAGGCCTCATCCAGCGGCACCTGCGTGGGCCGGTTAAGGCCCGCACCGTAGGAGAAGATGCCGTTTTCGGCCAGCAGGTAGAGCTTTTGCTGGCCATACACCAGCCCCAGCGCCTGCCCCGCAAGCCGCACACTGCCCGCCTGACGCAGCTCCTCGTCGAGGGAAACCAGCGTCAGTATGCCGCCGTCGCCTAAGTTATCCAGCACCAGAAACACCTTGCCGTCGCTGCTGTTGATAAACCTGCCCAGCAGCGCCCCCTCATAGTCGTAGGAGGCGAGCCGATTGCCCTGCGGGTCGTACAGCAAAGCCTGACGGTCGGTGAGGATTTGCAGGTTTCCCGCGTCGGTATAGGTCATCGAAACCACAAGCTGGTCCTCCAGCACAATCTCGGCCACCGGGGTTTCGCTGTCGAACCGCAGGCAGGTGACCACCGAGTAGAGCAGGCCGGCCTCGGCCGCCACGGCGCTGACCGCCATGCCCTGCCCCTGTCGCTCAAGGCTTACGTCCAGCACGGTGCCCACCGAGGTGTACCAGACAAAAAAGCGGTTGAACTGCCGGTCGTACACCGCAGCCTCGGCCTGATAGCGCACCGAGCTGCGCAGCACCGCAAGGGTGCCGTTGGGTGCCAGGTCGGCCGAAAGGATGTTGCGGTCGCCGTTTTCAGAAAACAGCGCCTTTGAGCGGCAATCCACCCGGAGCTGGCGGCCCCCGCGGTCGAAGGTAAGTACTCTGTCGCCCGCTGTGCGCAGGATGGGGTTTTTGTAGCCATGCTGATAGCTGGCCATCCGCCGGGCGGTGGAGTTGTAAAGGTTCAGGTTGGTATCGCCCAGCACCACCAGATCGCTGCCCATGGCGGCCAGCGCCACCACCCTGCCGGAGGGCGCTTCGGCGGGGTACTGCATGCCGGGCCGCCACGAAAGGTAGAGGTCGGCAAGCCGGGTGCCCACCCCGAGGTTGGAGATATCCTCGCGCAGCACAAGGGCAAGCCCCACCGCCGCGGTCAGCAGCGTCAGCACAAACAGCCGCTTAAAAAAGCGGCGGCGGGCTTTCTGCTTTCTCAGCCTGTCAAACTCGGTGGTGCGGCTGCTCTGAGGCTCCATGCTGTCTTTCCTCCTGTGGTGGTTGGGGCGTTTGTTTTGTGGGGGCTTGCCCCAAGGGCGCGGGGCGGTGGGCTTTTTTGCCGCATATTGCCGAAGCATGGCAGGTACGACAAATTGCCACGGAGAACTGCCCTTTTCCGAATTCCAATCAGGAATAATAGTATATTTTAATACAATTAGTATCTAAATATCTGCAAAATTGGCCGTTAATGGCGGCCAACCGGCCCAATTGCCAAACCCCTCGGCACAGGGCGGTCAGGCCGCTGCCGGGGGGCGGGGGCTGTTTTATTCCCCCTGCAAAGGTGCGGGGGCGGTCGGCGGCCGGTAAAAGACCTCGTCGAGGTAGAGGCCGCAGGCGGGCAATGTGACCCCGGCGCGGCTGCGGTCGCCCGAGGCGATGATGCCGCCAATCTCCTGCGGGGCGGTGCGCCCCAGACCCACATCCAGCAGGGTGCCTGCCATGATGCGCACCATGTTGTACAAAAAGCCGTTGCCGGTTACCTGAAAGCAGACCGTTTGGCCCTCGCGGGCAACCGACGCCGAATAGATAGCGCGCACCTTATCCTGCACGCTGCCGCCGGTGGCGCAAAAGGCCGAAAAGTCGTGGGTACCCAGAAAGCCCCTTGCGGCTTCATCCATCAAAAGGTGGTCGAGGGGCTTGGCGGTCGCCACCCGATGGGCCCGCCCCTCTAAAAAGGGGTCGCGGATGGCACTGTTGTGAATGAGGTAGCGGTACCGCTTGCCTTTGCAGTCATACCGGGCGTGAAAATCCCGCGGCACCTCGCGGCAATCCAGCACCGCGATATCCCCCGGCAGCCGCACATTGAGCGCCCGCACCATGGCGTCGCAGCCGATGGTAACGGCCTCCTCCACCTGCATCGAAAGGCAGTAGCGGTTGGCGTGCACCCCCGCGTCGGTGCGGGAGCAGCCCTTCACCGGCCAGCGGCGGCCCAGCAGGCTTTCCACCGCGTCCTGAAAGACCTGACAGACGGTGACGGCGTTTTGCTGCACCTGAAAGCCGTGGTAGCCGGTGCCGCAGAAGCGTATGGTAAAAAGAAAGTTTCTCATATTGGCTCCCCTCGCTGCAGGGCCGGGGCTATTGGCCGCCCCCTGCCGCAATCCGGGCCTGCACCCCCTTGGGCAAAGACCCCAGCACCAGCCGGTAGGCGATTTGTATCAGGCGCTCCAGCTCTTCCTTTGGCACAGCGCCATCCAGATAAACCGAGTTCCAGTGGGTTTTGTTCATATAGTATCCGGGGATGACGTCGCGGTAGCGCTCCCGCAGCAGCGGGGCTTCCAGCGGGTCGCCCTTGAGGGTGATGATGGGCCGCCCGTCCTTGTGGGCGCCAATCATGGCATACATCTTGCCCCCGATAAAAAAGCGCCGGGCCTCCCATTCGGGCTGAAAATCCTCGGTGGTTCCCGGCTGCCCAAGGCAGCACTTGCCAAGAAACTCCTGCATGGTCGTCCTCCCTTTTGATGCTGAAATGGTCAGGCCAGCGGCGGCAGTATCTGGTTCATAAAGAAGATGCCCGCCAGCGTAATGGTCATAATGACGCAGGCGGCGATATCCGCCCCGGTAATTTTGAGCTGCTTCATGCGGGTACGGCCCTCGCCCCCCCGGTAGCAGCGGCATTCCATCGCCAGCGCCAGCTCGTCGGCCCGGCGAAAGGCCGAAACAAACAGCGGTATCAGGATGGGAATCAGGGCCTTGGCCCGCTGCATCAGGCCGCCGGTTTCAAGGTCGGCCCCGCGGGCCTTTTGCGCCGACATAATTTTGTCGGTTTCTTCTATCAGGGTGGGGATAAACCGCAGGGCGATGGTCATCATCATGGCCAGCTCATGCACCGGCAGCTTAAGCCTTTTCAGCGGGGAAAGCAGCCGCTCGATGCCGTCGGTTAAAACGATAGGCGAGGTGGTGTAGGTCAGCAGCGAGGTGCCTGCGATGAGGCAGATGATGCGGACCGCCATCAGCAGGGCGGTGGAAAGGCCCTCGCGGGTGATTTTAAATATCCACCATTTGAACAGCGGGTCGCCATCCACAAAAAACATATTGAGCACGGCGGTGAACAGAATGATGGGCACCACCGGTTTTAAGCTTTTGAATACCATGCGGGGCGGTATGCGGCTAACGCCGTAGCAGACCACCAAGAACAGCACCGAAACCGCCAGACCGCCGGGGCTGAGGGCCACAAACAGCATGACGATGTAGCCGATGGTCAGGATGATTTTTACCCTTGGGTCCAGCCTGTGCAGAAAAGATTTGCCGGGGAAATATTGGCCGATGGTGATATCCTTAAGCATCAGTGAACACCGCCTTTCTGCTGCCGGAGCCGGAGCAGACGCTCCACGCCCTGCTCCACCGTATAAGTATTGGGGTCAACCGCCAGGCCAAGCTGGGCCAGCCCCCCAAAAATGCGGGAAACCTGCGGCACCGCAAGGCCCATCCCGGCAATCTCATCCACACGGGCAAAAACCTTATCCACGTCGTCCAACATAGCGACCCTTGCCTTATTCATCACCAGCACCCGGTCGGCAAACTTTGCCACGTCCTCCATGCTGTGAGAAACCAGCAGCACGGTGGTGCCCCGCTCCTCGTGGTAGCTTTTGATTTCACCCAAAATTTTATCCCGCCCACGGGGGTCAAGGCCTGCGGTGGGCTCGTCCAGCACCAGCACCTGCGGCTGCATGGCCAGCACCCCGGCGATGGCTACCCGGCGCTTCTGCCCGCCCGAAAGCTCGAAGGGGCTTTTTTCAAGCTGGCTATCCTTAAGGCCCACAAAGCGGGCGGCCTCGCGCACCCGGGCGTCTACCTCTTCGGGGGTAAGGCCCATGTTGCCCGGCCCAAAGGCGATGTCTTTGTAGACGGTTTCTTCAAAGAGCTGGTATTCGGGGTACTGAAAAACCAGCCCCACCTTGAAGCGGAAGTCGCGGATTTTAGAGGGCTCGGCCCAGATATCCTGCCCGTCGATAGAGATATGCCCGCTGGTGGGCTTCAAAAGCCCGTTGAGGTGCTGTATCAGGGTGCTTTTGCCCGAGCCTGTGTGGCCGATGACCCCCACAAACTCGCCCTTACCGATTTCCAGATTGATGTCCTCTATCGCCGTCTTTTCAAAGGGGGTGCCCTGTGAATAGACGTGGGAGAGGTTCTCTATTTTGATAATAGACATGGGTTTACCTGCTTCCAATCTTAATTTCAAAAGCAATGCCGCCGTAAGGGCCGCGCCGTTTACAACAGCTCAGCCAATACTCAGGGTTTTTGAAGGTAGCCCGCTATGGCCTCGATGCATTCTTCCTCGGTGAGGATATCCTCGGGCAGCGGCCAGCCCGCCTTGCGCAGGCGGTGGGTAAGCTCGGTGGCCTGAGGCACGTCAAGCCCCACCGATTGCAGCAGTTCCACCTGAGAGAACACCTGACGGGGGGTGCCACTGAGCAGCAGCTTGCCTTCCTCCATCACCACCACCCGGTCGCAGCGCACTGCTTCGTCCATGTAGTGGGTGATGAGCACCACCGTGATGCCAAACTCGCGGTTGAGGCGGCTGATGGTTTTGATGACCTCGCGCCGTCCTTTGGGGTCGAGCATGGCGGTGGGCTCGTCCAGCACGATGCAGTCGGGGCGCATGGCGATGATACCGGCGATGGCTACCCGCTGCTTCTGCCCGCCCGAAAGCTGATGGGGGGCGTGCTCGCGGTAGTCGTACATCCCCACCGTTTTCAGGGCGTCATCCACCCTGCGGCGGATTTCACCGGGCTCTACACCGATGTTCTCCAGTGCGAAGGCCACATCCTCCTCCACAATGGTGGCAACAATCTGGTTGTCGGGGTTTTGAAAGACCATGCCCACATCCTGCCGGATTTCATAGAGCCGCTCTTGGTCGCGGGTGTCGATGCCCTTGACATAGATGCAGCCCCCCTGCGGCAGCAGGATGGCGTTAAAATGCTTGGCGAGGGTGGATTTGCCCGAGCCGTTGTGGCCCAGAACCGCGATGAATTCGCCCCGTGCAATATCCAGCGAAACGCTGTCCAGCACCAGACGCTGCTGCGGCTCTTCGTCATAGCTGTAAAGCACATTTTGTGCGCTGATGATGTTTGTTTCCACTGATACCTCCGTGGGCGGCCGCTGAAAACCGCCGTGCTGATTAAGATGGCTGTGGTTGTTGAACGAATGGTGATGCATATGAATGCCGCTGGATTTTGCGGGGGATGGGCGCGAAACCTATATATAACCGCATCCCGCCCCTGCAACGATTGCTCGCCCCTACGGGGAGTGTGGCGCTGTCTTGGGGGGTGATGTGGCCGTCGTAGCCGACGGCGATAGCGAACCCCCGACAGGGAGCGTCACCCCTACAGAAGGGGAAGCCCGTCAGGCTAGGCAAAGTGTGCAAGCGCGACTGCCTGCAAGGAGAGCTCAGGCTTTGGGAAAGCGCCGGGGGCGAGGCGGCAAACGCCGCAGATAAGGGAGCATACTTGTGTATGTGGCCGCAATCTGCAAGTGCAGCCAACGAAGCAAGGAAAATAACAGCGCTGTTTTACGGCCCGGCGACTTTATCAACTGCCTGCGACTGCCAGATGGCGGTTGCGCCGCAAGGCAGATTATACCCACTGGCCCTTACCGGCAGCCCCAGCTCGCTGGAGGAAACGCCGCCCCCCTTGCGGCCGGCTATCGTCGTGCCCAGCAGGTACTCCATCACCGAGGGGGAAAGCCCGGTGGTGTAGGAGTTGATGATAAAAAAGAGGGGCTTTTCTACCAGCGCACCGGCGCAAAGCTCCACCAGCCCGTGGATGCTGTCCTCCAGCTTCCACACCTCGCCGCCCGGCCCCCGGCCATAGGAGGGAGGGTCCATGATGATGGCGTCATAGAGGCTGCCCCGGCGTATCTCTCGCTCGACAAACTTGGCGCAGTCGTCCACAATCCAGCGGATAGGCTTTTGGGCAAGGCCCGAGAGGGTGGCGTTTTCCCGCGCCCACTGCACCATGCCCTTGGAGGCGTCCACATGGCAGACCGAAGCCCCGGCGGCGGCGCAGGCCAGCGTGGCCCCGCCTGTATATGCAAAGAGGTTGAGCACCTTGATGGGGCGGCCAGCGGCAGTAATCTTTTGCCGGGCAAAATCCCAGTTGGCGGCCTGCTCGGGAAAGAGGCCGGTATGCTTAAACCCGGTGGGGCGGATATGAAAGCGCAGGTCGCCGTAGGCAATCTGCCATTCCTCGCGGGGCAGGTGGCGGATATCCCAACTGCCGCCCCCCGACGCAGAGCGCAGATAACGGGCGTTGGCTTTGCTCCACTCTTGCCCCTTGGGGGTGCGCCAAATCACCTGAGGGTCGGGGCGTATCAGCAGGGTTTCACCCCAGCGCTCCAGCTTTTCCCCCTCCGAGGCGTCCAGCACCTCAAAATCCTTCCAGCCATCGGCTATTCTCATAAAGGAGCCTCCTGTGGGTTTTCTTCCAGCGTGAGCTGCTCGCCGCAGGGCGGGCAGAAGCCGCCAGGCTGGGGCAGCCCCAGATGGTCATAAGCAAGCGGGGTGACGCAGCGCCCCCGCTGGGTGCGGCTGAGAAAGCCCAACTGCATCAGATAAGGCTCATAAACGTCCTCGATGGTGACCGCTTCCTCCCCCACCGCTGCGGCGAGGGTATCCAGCCCCACCGGGCCGCCGGCATAGTTGCGGATAATCAGGCTGAGCAGGCGGCGGTCGATTTCATCCAGACCGAGGGGGTCTATCTCCAGCCTGTCCAACGCGTCGGCGGCAAGCTCTCTGGTGATGATGCCATCGCCCAGCACCTGTGCAAAATCCCGCACCCGCTTGAGCAGCCGGTTGGCGATACGGGGGGTGCCTCTGCTGCGGGCCGCCAGCTCGGCCGCACCGTGGCTGTCGCACTCTATCCCCAGTATGCCCGCGCTGCGGGTGATAATCTCGGTAAGCTGCTCCTTGGTGTAAAGCTCAAGGCGCAGGATGACCCCAAACCGGTCGCGCAGCGGCGCGGTAAGCCCGCCCGCACGGGTGGTGGCCCCCACCAGCGTGAAGCGGGGCAGGTCGATGCGTATCGACCGGGCCGACGGCCCCTTGCCGATGATGATATCGAGGGCGTAATCCTCCATAGCAGGGTAAAGCACCTCCTCAACGCTGCGGTTGAGGCGGTGGATTTCGTCGATGAACAGGATATCCCCCTCGGCCAGATTGGTGAGCAGGGCGGCAAGGTCGCCGGGGCGCTCGATGGCCGGGCCCGAGGTGATGCGGATACCCGCCCCCATCTCGCCCGCAATGATGGCAGAGAGGGTGGTTTTACCCAAGCCGGGAGGGCCGTAGAGCAGCACATGGTCCAGCGTTTCGCCCCGCCCTTTGGCGGCCTGAATGTAGACCGAGAGGTTCTCTTTGGCTTTATCCTGCCCGATGTATTCCTCCAGCGTGCGGGGGCGCAGCGAAAGCTCGGCTTCGCTGTCGGCAGCCACATAGCCGGGGGTTACAATGCGGTTTTCGTAGTCCAGTTCGTTTTCCGGCACAGGCTCACCATCCTTATTTTCCTGACTGTAGTCATATTACATCATAAAAGAAGTGTATTTCATGAACAGGGGGTAAATTTCAGGTTATCAAAACCATCGTCCGCTTGGAACAACGGGAGGTTCGGGTTGCGTAAAACCAAGAGCGTATGGGACACCGGACATCCCGGTGGGGCTTTTCGGTGAAAGCGGCAGGCTATATCAGCCACGCATCAACAGACGCAACCCGCCCTTGACCAGTTCCTCCACCGTCAGCGATTGGTCCTGTTTGGCGACGGCTGCCGCTGCCTCGCTGCGGTTGTAGCCCAGCGCCACCAGTGCGCTGACCGCCTCGCCGGTGGCAGTAGCCGGGGCATCGTCTCCCACCGTGGGCAGTGCCGCACCCATGGGGGCATCGGCAGCACCCACTTTGTCCTTCAGCTCCAACAGGATGCGCTGGGCCAGCTTGCTCCCCACCCCCTGGGCCTGGGTAAGGGCCTTGGCGTCGCCCGAGGCGATCGCCAGCTTCACCCGGTCGGCGGTCAGGTGGGTCAGGATAGACAACCCCACCCGGGGGCCGACCCCCGTAACCGAGGTGAGCATCTGAAAGCATTCCAGCTCCTGTGTGCCCGAAAAACCGAAAAGCTCGATGGCGTCCTCCCGCACATTCAGGTGGGTGTATATGGTCACCTCGGCCCCCACCGAGGGCAGGTTGGCCACGGTGGAAAGGGGCGCAAGGCAACGGTAACCCACCCCGCCGCAGCGAATTACCACTGCGCCCGGTTCCTTGTGGGTTAGCTGGCCGGTAAGGCTGTATATCATCGGGCGGCCCCCTTTGCGTATAGTTTGCTTGTCAACAGCGAGCTGCCGGTATGCGCATGGCAGATAGCAATGGCCAGCGCGTCGGCGGTATCGTCGGGCTTGGGCATTTTCTCCAGCGCCAGCAGGCGGCGGGTCATCTCCATCACCTGTGTTTTAACCGCCTTGCCGTAGCCTACCACCGCCTGCTTCACCTGAAGCGGAGTGTATTCAAAAACCGGCACGCCCTGCTGCCGGGCACAGAGCAGGATAACCCCTCTGGCCTGTGCAACCGCCATGGCGGTGGTTTGGTTGTTGGTAAAAAAGAGCTGCTCCACCGCCATCGCCCCGGGGGCGGTGCGGCTCAAAACCTCGCCAAGGCCGGTATAAATCATCTCGAGGCGCTGCTCCAGCGGCAGGCCCGCCGGGGTGGTGATGGCGCCATACTCCACCGGGGTAAAGCGGCTGCCCTGATAATCCAAAACCCCGTAGCCCACAATGGCGTAGCCGGGGTCGATGCCTATAATTCTCATGTCGGCAGCTTTCCTTTCGGTGAAATTGCCCCAAGGCCGGGTACGGGGCGGATGCGGTTACATCCGCAGAAAAGGTAACTCCGATGCAGTATCATTTCACCGCAGGCGACACCCCTACTAATGAAGGGAATATGGGGTTGCCGCCGGGGCGGGCGACTATTGGCCGCGGGCGGGCAGCAGGATAAAGATACCATAACTGCTTGCGATTACTCATTATATCATATCGCCCTGTGCAGGACAATATAATACAGATTTTTACCCTTTGTTCTGGCAACCCTGTATAAAAAAATAAAAGGGGTCTTGCAATTTTAAAAAAGCCAATGTATAATATGTCTTGCGCCTTTGGGACAGGCTGTGAGCCATCCGCGAAAGGTGCATATCTTGAATAGGGACGATTAGCTCAGCTGGTAGAGCATCCGCTTGACGTGCGGAGGGTCAGCGGTTCAAGTCCGTTATCGTCCACCACCGGTGCTGTTCCTGCAATAGTGGGGGCGGCATTTTTTATGGCTTAGGTATGCGGTTTTCGGACTTCACCTTGCTTTTCGGATGATACATATGTTACATTGTCCAAAGTGCCAAGATTGCGCCTAAACGCTGCTGACGACACTTCGACGACAATTGTACCGTTAAAAACCTTACGGAATAACGATGGCATCCTTTTGTGCCGGTTTTTTTCGCCGCCCGGCAGCGGAAATCCTCCTTGGGGCAACCACATATACAATATATCTGCACGGCGCTTGCGCCCAAAAACCCCCGCTACGGCCAACCTTAACGGGGGTTTTCATGCAAAGTGACCTCCGGGTTCCCCTTTTTGCCGACTTTCCTTATATTGGGTGTCACCCTTTCGCTCCCGTGCATAGTATGAGGTAAACATTGTTTATTTTTCGTCAGACATATATCATCAGGCGGCAAAGCCACCCCTTGGCCTGCCTTTTGTTTTCTCTGCTCCACCCCGGTATGCAGAGGCACTTATACCCATAAAAATCCACCTCATGCCACATCCGGCACGAGGTGGATTTTTATTTTGCAGATTTTGGCGTCAGGGCGGCGTTATTTCTTTTTGCCGGTGAGGAAGAAAACAAGCATCCCCACCAGAGCGACGCCGGCCACCACCAGCATAATGCCCACCATGTTGTTATCCCCGGTGGTGGGGTTGCCGGCGGCCATCGCCGAAAGGTTTAAAGCGCCGGCCGCCCCCGAAAAGGCAAGCAGCCGGGCGGTTATCCTGGTCAGTTGATGTTTCATCGGTTTGTTCCTCCTGTTTGAAACATGTCGCGCATTACCCGGCGCCCGAGGGCTTCAGAGGGGGCGGGGCGGCGCTGAAAAGCTCATCATAACGGACGGTTGGTGTAACCTACCAAGATTATAAACCACCCATAGCGGGGTGTCAACTCAGCCCTGTGAGCGGTGTATTTCTGTCGGTTATAATAAAGGTTGCACATAAAAAATAAAAATATGTTGAAAAATAAGGTGTTTTAGCCATATAATGGTAGTATAGGTATCATTTGTAAACAAATCCAAAAGGGGGGAAGTTTTGTGAGAGGTTCCATTTTTGTAGCCTTTGCCACCTATCTGCTGTGCATGATTGCAGTGGGCCTCTGCTTCCGCCGGAAAAGCAGCGATGCCTCCGACTTCTTCCTGGGCAACCGCACAGTAGGCGGTTGGACCTCCGCTTTCTCGGCAACCGCCTCGGATATGTCAAGCTGGGTAATGATGGGCCTGCCGGCCGCAATCTATTTCGGGGGGCTTTCCTCGGTGTGGATTGCGGTGGGGCTGGCGATAGGCACCTACCTGAACTGGCTGCTGATAGCCGGGCGTCTGCGGTGCTTTACCGCCGCCGCCGGGAACTCGGTCACCCTTCCCCAATACCTGCAAAACCGTTTTTTCTCCTCCTCGGTGGTGCTGCGCAGCGTTTGCGCGGTGTTCATCTTTTTGCTGTATCTGATTTACACCGCTTCGGCCTTTCGGGCCGGGGGGCGCCTGTTCACCTATGTGCTGGGTTACGATTACCGCGTTGCGGTCGCAATCGGGGCGTTCATCCTTTTGGCCTACACCTTTATGGGCGGCTTTTTAGCGGTATCGTGGACAAACCAGTACCAGCTTGCCCTGATGCTGGGGGCTATGGTCATGCTGCCGCTGCTGGCCATTTCGGCAACCCCTGAGCCCGGGGCGACCCTTACCCACCTGCTGGGCAGCTTTCTCCGCTCCGGCGGCGACCTGCCCGCGGCCAGCGTCGTTTCGGGTTTTGCATGGGGGCTTGGCTATTTCGGCATGCCCCATATCCTTATCCACTTTATGGGGATGCGCTCCAGCCGGATGGCCCTCAGGGGCCGCCGCATCTCGCTGCTGTTGGTGACCCTCTGCCTCACCTCATCGGTAGCGGTGGGGCTGACCGGCAGGGTCTACTTCAGTTCCCTGAGGGAGGGCTACCACAGCTTTGCCGCGGCGGAATACCTCTTTGCCGACCTCGCCATGCGGCTGGCCCCCGGGCTGGGAGCCGGTATACTGCTCTGTGCCATTTTGGCAGCCGCCATGTCCACCGCCGATTCACAGCTGCTGGTGACTGCCTCGGTCTTTGCCAACGATTTTTACAAAACCCTTATCAACCCAAATGCCTCTGAAAAGCAGATGATGCAGGCGGCGCGGGGCGCGGTGCTGGCCATCTCGGTGCTGGCCTATCTGCTGGCCCTCAGCCCCGCTTTTTCGGTGATGAGCCTGGTGTCCTACGCTTGGGCCGGGTTTGGGGCAACCCTCGGCCCGGCGGTGCTGCTTTCGCTCTTTTGGCGGCGGATGACCATCCGGGGCGCATTGGCCGGGGTACTGGCCGGGGGCTGCGGTGTGCTGCTGTGGGAGCTGCACCCCGCTCTGGCAGGCACCGGCATCTATTCGCTGCTGCCCGGTTTCCTGTTGGGCACCGTCTGCTGCGTGGTCGGCTCCTTGCTGGATGCCCCGCCGCCGCCCGAGGTGCAGCAGCTCTTTGAGCAGGCGTTGGCACAGCTTGAATCGGAGCCCGAACCTGTTGCAGACTAACCTTTTAGCCATATAACTGAGCCTCCCCTGCCGCGTTATGCGGCAGGGGGGGCTCAGTCTGTTAAAAAGTAAGTTTGCAAAATATATCGCGCAGGCGGACATGTGCCGCCGGAGCGATACCGTTAAAACTGCCTGCGGTGAGCGGGCAGTTTTGCTTGGGGGTGCTCACGAGGGGGACGGCTGGACGCAAAACCCACAGGTTTTGCACAGGACACGAAGTCCCCCTTGTGAAGGGTGTCAATTCTTTGACACCCTCAGCCGCCCCTGCCACATAACGCGGCAGGGGCGGTTTCATATTCCGGTTAAGCTTTGTGCCATTTTACCCCTTGGGGAGTATCCTCCAGCACGATGCCCATATCCTTGAGCTGGTCGCGGATGGCGTCGGCTGCGGCAAAGTCGCGGGCCTTGCGGGCCTGCTGGCGGCGCTCAATCAGCTCCTCCACCTCGGCGTCCAGCGTTTTCTCCTGCCGGTTGTAAAGGATGCCCAGCACGTCGGCCAGCTGGTCGAAGAGCTGTGCGGCGGCGGTGAGGGGGGCTGCCGAACGGGGCTGGGCGATGAAACCGTTGATATCGCGCACCAGTTCAAAGAGGGCGGCGATGCCGTCGGCGGTGTTGAGGTCGTCGTCCATCGCCTGAATAAACTGCTCCTTGCGGGCAGCCAGCCCGGCGGTAAACTCGGCCTCGCCCTCGGTGGGGGCGGGGGCCGCGTTTTGCAGCGCGAAGTCAAGGTTGCTGCGGCAGGTGTACAGCCGGTCGAGGGCGGCGCGGCACTGGTCGATAATCTCGAGGCTGTAGTTGATGGGGCTGCGGTAGTGGGCCTGCAGCATCATGAACTTGATGGGCTCATAGCCGTATTTTTCGGCCACGTCGCGGGTGGTAAAGAAGTTACCCAGCGACTTTGACATCTTGCGGTTATCCACATTGATGTAGCCGTTGTGCATCCAATAGCGGGCGTAGTCGCCCCCGGTGCAGCACTCAGACTGTGCCACCTCGTTTTCGTGGTGGGGGAAGATCAAATCCTGCCCGCCGCAGTGGATATCGATGTTGTTGCCCAGATGCTTGCGTATCATGGCGGTGCATTCGATATGCCAGCCGGGGCGGCCCTTGCCCCAGGGGGAATCCCAGCTGGGCTCGCCGGGCTTGGCGCTCTTCCAAAGGGCGAAATCCAGCGGGCTTTCTTTGCGGCTGTCCACATCCACCCGGTTGCCGGAATCCAGCTCCTCCAGCGGCTGGTGCGAAAGCTTGCCGTACTCCTCAAACCTGCGGGCCCTGAAATAGACGTCGCCCTCCACCGCATAGGCGTAGCCCGCCGCCTCAATCTCCTGCACAAGGGCGATGATTTCGTCCATGGTTTCGGTGGCTCTGGGGTGGACGGTGGCGGGGCGCACGCCGAGGCCGGCGGCGTCGGTCTGGTACTCCCTGATATACCGGTCGGCAATGTCCTCCACCGTGGTGCCTTCCTCGTTGGCGCGGTTGATGAGCTTATCGTCGATATCGGTGAAGTTCTGCACAAAGGTAACCTCGTAACCCCGGAACTCCAGATAGCGGCGCAGGGTGTCAAAGACACAGATGGGGCGGGCGTTGCCGATATGAATGAAGTTATAGACGGTGGGGCCGCAGGCGTACATCTTCACCTTGCCCGGCTCTATCGTTACAAAGTCTTCTTTTTGTCTGGTCAGCGTGTTATAAACCTTCAACTTTTTTGTCCTCCCTCAAGCTGGGTGATTTTTTCTTCAAGCTGCTGAATGCGAATCTGCAGCTTGCAAAGCTCCTGTGCCACCGGGTCGGGCAGGTGCACATGGTCCATGCATTCGTTGCTCAGGCGGGCGCCGCTTTTGCGCACCACCCGCGCAGGCACGCCCACGGCGGTGCTGTCGGGGCCGATGGGCTCGAGCACCACGGCGTTGGCGGCAATCTTGGACCCAGCGCCCACGGTGAACGGCCCCAGGATTTTGGCTCCGCTGCCCACCATCACCCCTTCCTCCAGGGTGGGGTGGCGCTTGCCCTTATCCTTGCCGGTGCCGCCCAGCGTTACCCCCTGGTAGATGGTGCAGTTGTCGCCCACCTCGGCGGTTTCACCGATGACCACCCCGGAACCGTGGTCGATGAACACCCCTCTGCCTATTTTGGCCCCGGGATGAATCTCTATACCGGTAAAAAAGCGGCCCCACTGCGAAATCAGCCGTGCGATGAAAAACATCTTGTGGCGGTAAAACCAGTGGGCAAACCGGTGATGAATCAGGGCATGCAGCCCCGAATAGAGCAGCAGCACCTCCAGCGAGCTTCTCGCCGCCGGGTCGCGCTCTTTTATCGCCCGTATGTCTTTGCGTAATCCGTCTAGCAGCATATGGCTTCCTCCTGTCAAATAACGTGTACCCCATTCAAATGCGAGGCTTCTTCTCTCCCCTGCCCCTGCGGCAGGGCGTGGGGCAAAGCTGGGGGAATAGTAAAACCGCCTGCGTCCCCCCAAAAAGGGGACGGAGGCGGCTGTTGTTCCGCGGTTCCACTCCGGCTTATCGCTCATACCGGCACCCGTTTACGCGGGGCCGGCAGCATACCCTTAACGCGGGCGCTCGCCGTAGAAATACTAAGCCGGGGCTGTTCCTTCTTCGGTGCTGGCGGGTGCATTTGGTCCGGTTTGCTGCCGGGGGCACTCTCAGCGGGTGTGTGCCCTCTCTCTGTTGCGCAACTGGCGGATTACTTCTCCCGATAAACGCATCGATTATTTTTCTGTGCATACATACAGCACTATATGATAATCTATCACATTACGTGCGAAATTTCAAGCATCTATCAGGGGCGACACGTACAGGCATTAAGGCCGTAACACATATTGCTCATTTAGACTAATTCCTTAATAAGAATCTTGGCTTTCCTACCTTGACTTTCCCACCCGGTATGTTACAATAAAAGCAGATGGAGAGTCGAGAGACGGCTGCTCCCCTATATGATTATAGAAATAACCGTACTAATGGGGATTAGGGGCGGTTATTTCTTTTTATGTACAAACTTGCAATCCCGATAAGCACTAACGTAAACGACATTAGATTATCGAAAGTAATGTACAAACGCATCCCCTCCTATCTCTGTGCACAGCACAGCGTCGTGAGAGGAGCAAAAGAAACATTTTTACTTCCTCTCCGAACAAATATTCTTCGAGGGAAGCAACCGCCTATCCGTCTATAAAGCAGAGTAAAATTCAACGTTCGGCTCTCCATCTATTCCCATTATATAGAATTCCTCAGACATGTCAAAATCCTTTTGTGTCTTCAGAGCTGACCCTGATAGCCTTGCTGCCACAATACCGAAAAGGGCAGGTGTGCTTACACAGCACACCTGCCCTTCTATTTGTACCTCTGTATCTTGGTAACGCGGCCAACAGACGCCTACAGCACCTTGGATAAAAAGTCCCGCAGCCGGGGGTGCTTGGGCTCGCTAAAGAACTCCGCCGGGGTGTTCTGCTCCACCACCAGCCCTTCGTCCATAAACAGCACCCGTGTGCCCACCTCGCGGGCAAAGTTCATCTCATGGGTTACCACCACCATGGTCATGCCCTCGCGGGCCAGCTCTTTCATCAGCTCCAGCACCTCGCCCACCATCTCGGGGTCGAGGGCCGAGGTGGGCTCGTCAAAGAGCATCACCTGCGGGTTCATGGCCAGTGCCCGCACAATGGCGATGCGCTGCTTCTGCCCGCCCGAAAGCTGGGGCGGGTAGGCGCCGGCCTTCTCAGAAAGGCCGATGCGCTCCAACAGGCGCAGGGCGTTTGCCTCGGCCTGCTCTTTGGTTTGCAGCTCCAGCTTGATGGGGGCGAGGGTGATGTTTTCCATCACCGTCATATGAGGGAAGAGATTGAAGTGCAGAAACACCATGCCCATCTTTTGGCGGATTTTGTTGACGTCGGTTTTGCGGTCGGTAATATTCTGCCCCTCGAACCAGACCTCGCCCCCGGTGGGGGTTTCCAGCAGGTTGAGGCAGCGCAGAAAGGTGGATTTGCCCGAGCCGGAGGGCCCGACGATGACCACCTTTTCGCCCGGTTTAATCTGCTCGTCGATGCCCTTGAGCACCAGATTGTCACCAAATGCCTTTTGCAGGCCCTTAACGTCTATCACCGGCGCTCATCCTCCTTTCCAGCCTTTTTTGCAGCGCGGTCAGCCCGACCACAACCACCAGATAGATGCCCGCCACAAACAACAGCGGTACATAGGCGTTGAAGGTGCGGCTCTTGACCAGATTGGCCACCATCGAAAGCTCGCGGATGGCGATAAAGCCGGCTACCGAGGTTTCTTTGACCAGCACGATAAACTCGTTGAACAGCGCGGGCAGGATGTTTTTGACCGCCTGCGGCATAACGATGTAGCGCATGGCGGTGTTTTTGCTCAGCCCCAGCGAGCGCCCGGCCTCCATCTGGCCCCTATCCACCGAAAGGATGCCCGCCCGGATGATTTCGGCCACATAGGCCCCCGAGTTGACGCCGAAGGCCAGCACCGCCACCGGGATGGCCATCTCCATCGAAGCCGACTGGAAAATCACGTAATAGGTAATCATAATCTGGATAAGAATCGGGGTGCCGCGGATGATGGTGATATAGATATCCGCCAAAGCATCCAGCAGCTTCAGGCCCCTGGTGTCGATGGCATAAACCTTGATGACGGCAATCACAATGCCGATGAGCGTACCCAGCAGCACCCCGCCCAGCGCCATAATCAGGGTGTTGCGAAACCCCTCGATGTAAAGCAGATAACGGCTGTTGGCGATGATATTGTCGTATAAATCCTGCCCCAGCTTCTGCAAAATGTAAGGCATGGGTC
>JAEWWW010000109.1 GCA_023396215.1 Bacillota bacterium
TGTGTGGGGGAACCGCAGGTTCCTACCACACGTCGAGCGAGCAGAGCGAGCGGAGAACCCGCCCGCAGGCGGCCAGGTAAAGAAAAGCGTTTCATCAGGTTGCCATTCTCAGTAAAAATGGTTGTGCAAGCTTTCCACTTTGAAAGGGAGGGGGCGTGTGTGGGGGAACCGCAGGTTCCTACCACACGTCGAGCGAGCAGAGCGAGCGGAGAACCCGCCCGCAGGCGGCCAGGCAAATAAAAAACACCCCAACGGGGTGCTTTTTATTTGGCTGGGCTGGATGGATTTGAACCATCGGAATGCAGGAGTCAAAGTCCTGTGCCTTACCGCTTGGCGACAGCCCAATATAAATATCACCCAACCCGCGCCGCGGGCCGGGTGATGTTGCTTATAAAAATGGGGTGGATAGTGGGAATCGAACCCACGGCCTCCAGAGCCACAATCTGGCGCGCTAACCATCTGCGCTATACCCACCATGTTTTGGCGCGCCAGAAGGGATTCGAACCCCTGGCCTACTGCTTAGAAGGCAGTTGCTCTATCCGACTGAGCTACTGGCGCACAACGTCTTGTCGCTAAATGTTGCTGGAGCGGGTGATGGGAATCGAACCCACGTAACCAGCTTGGAAGGCTGGAATTCTACCATTGAACTACACCCGCATAAGACCCGCCTAACGCAAGCGACGGATTATATTTTACCAAACCTTCCTCCTATTGTCAACCGTTTTGGCAGCCTCACCGCAAATATTGTTCCAGCGTGTTTTTTCTGCAAAGGCCCCATACAAATTGGTTTTGTTCCGAACCCGCGCAGCCATGTCAGCATTGAGAAACAAGGCCACCCGCAGCCCCCGGCAGGCCGAAGCGGCGTTGCCGTTCGCAGCCGGGAGTTGCTTTTGCAGCTTCTCCAGATGTGTGCTCTATCTGTGACAGGAGCACTGATTGCCATACATCAGGTGCCACAAAAGGTTCTGTAGCAGCCCTGCTCCTTGGGTGGAGCGGCGTACCCGGCCTGCTCCGGGGTATGGGCATAGGGGTCGGAGAGCGCCTCCAGCAGCCGTTCCATTACGCTGTAATCGTTATGGCTCACCGCCGCCTCCAGCGCCTCCTCCACCCGGTGGTTGCGGGGGATGACCGCCGGGTTGGCCTTTTTCATCAGGCCGATGAGGTGATCTGTATCGACGGGCTGGCGCTCCAGCCGCGCCTTCCACTGGCGGTGCCATTGGGCAAGCCCCGGCCGCTCCTCCAACGCCATGTCCTCAGCATTATCAAAGGTCAGCGCGACAAAGGTGTTGGTGTAATCCAGCTTGAACCGGTGCATCAAATCCAGCAGGGTTTCTATCAGCGCGGCGTCTGCGGCTTCCTCGGTCACCAGCCCCAGCTTGGCCCGCATGCCAGCCAGCCAACTGTTTTGATACAGCCCGCCAAAGCCGTCCAGCGTCTCTTGGGCAAGGCGCAGGGCCTCGTCGCTTTCGGGGTGGAGCAACGGCAGCAGCGTTTCTGCGAACCGGGCAAGGCCCCACGCCGCCATATAGGGCTGGTTGCCATAGGCGTACCGCCCCTGCTGGTCTATCGAGCTGAACACCGTTTCAGGGTTATAGGTATCCATGAAGGCGCAGGGGCCATAATCGATGGTTTCGCCGCAGATTAAGATATTGTCGGTATTCATCACGCCATGCACAAAGCCCACCAACTGCCATTTGGCCACAAGCATCGCCTGCCGCCGGATGACCTCCCTTAACAGGCCAAGGTACCGGTTATCCTCACCGGCGGCCTGTGCAAAATGCCGCTGCAGCGTGTAGTCGGCCAGCCTTTGCAGGTCGTCGGTGCTGCCATACTGTGCGGCAAACTGAAAGGTGCCAACCCGGATATGGCTGGAGGCCACCCGCACCAGCACCGCGCCGGGCAGCACGGTTTCGCGGTACACAGGCTCGCCGGTCGCCACCACCGCGAGGCTTTGGGTGGTTTCGACGCCCAGCCCCCGCATCGCTTCGCTGATGATATATTCCCGCAGCATCGGGCCGAGGGCGGCCTTTCCGTCCCCGCCGCGGGAGTAGGGGGTTCTGCCCGAGCCCTTGAGCTGGATATCATATCTGCCGCCATCGGGGGTTATCTGCTCCCCCAGCAGCAGGGCCCTGCCGTCGCCCAGCATGGTGAAATGGCCGAACTGGTGCCCCGCATAAGCCTGTGCGATGGGCTGCGCGCCCGCGGGCAGGCGGTTGCCGCAGAGCAAGGCGGCGCCCTCCTCACTCTGCAAAGCCTGCGCCTCCAGCCCCAGAGCGGCCGCCAGCCTTGTGTTCAGCTTTACCAGCCGCGGTTCCTTCACCGGGGCGGGCGGCTGCTTGGTATAAAAGATTTCCGACAGGTCTGTGTAGCTGTTCTCCAGCCGCCACCCGGCCTGATTTTCATTCGTGCTTGGCATATTTGCGCCCCACCTCACCTTTAGGCTAAAAAAGCGTGTTCCCACGCGGTTTTGTTTTCTGTGTTATCATACCCTTAATTCACAAAAAAACCGCCTGCACGCAGGCGGTTCAGTCTTAAAATTCGTCTTCCTGGTCGTCCCAGTCATCGCCGGCGCGGATGGTATCGGGCAGGGTAAACAGCCCCCAACGGCGGAAGAAGTAGAGTCCCTGATAAAACACCACCATCAACAGCGCGATGGCCAGCAGCAGCGAAAGGCTCTGCTCGGTTAGCCCAAAGGGCAGTTGCGAGGGCTGCGTCATGGATATCATCTTCTCGGGCATCATCCCCGGCATCATGGCGTCCATCTCGGTTGGGGCGGCAGTGGGGAAAAGCGGGAGAAAGCCCCAAGCCAGAAACACCAGCATTAGCGCCATGTTCAGCACGAAGGCGGTACGGTCAAGATAGTATGTAAGCAGGGTGCAGAGCCACGAGAGCAGGCAGGCCGCCAGTGAGATGCCGTAGTCCACCCAGCCCGGAGAGGGCGCAAGGATGTGGGAGGATATAAACTTCCATGTTAAAAATGCGCTCATCAGCGGCAGCACCACCGTCACATAGGTCTTTAGCCACCCGGTGGAAAGCTTGCGGTATGCCGACAGCTTGCGTTCAAAAATCTCAAACATAATCCTGCTCCTTTGTGTTTGTTGTGTACCGGTTTGCGATAAAATGTTCGGCCGGGGTTGCCCGTTCCCGGTGCGGTATTAGGATACGGCATGGCAGCTTCGGGGCTGAAAATGCCCGCCGCCAAAAAAACGCTTCTTACTGCTTCTCTTTGAGCGTCAGCACCAGATTGGTAATCTCAAAACCCAGCAAAACAGCGCACAGCGCCAACGAGGCAATGTGAAAAAACCGCTTCATGGCAGGCTTCCCCCTTTGCGGATAAAGGCTTATTTTTCCACTTATATTAAAATAATAGCACGAAACAGCGGCCAAATCAACCGCCCCGCCAGCATCAGTGCGGCCGGTGACCCCCCTGCATATTTTTATTTTGGCGATTATCCCGCCCCTGACTGCCAAAAATAAAAGCAGAGAAGCAGAAAGGGGAAGGACGCTCATGAACCGAAGGATGATAGCCGCCTATGCCATTAGCATCGGGCTGCTGGCGGGGACGATGTTCCGGGTCTATTATGTTTCGCAGGGCGATTTTTTGGCAGAGGCCGCGCTGCGCCAAAGCAGCTACAGCCTTGTGGTGGCCGAGGTGCGGGGCAGCATCTACGACTGCAACATGCAGCCGCTGGTGAATGCGGAAAAGCGTTTGGTGGGGGCGGTGCTGCCCACCCCGGAATCCGCCGCCGCCCTGCTGGAGGTGGTGCCCAACGAAAGTCGAGAAGCGCTGATGACCATGCTGGAAGGCGGCAAGCCTTTTTTGTTCCCCCTTGAAACCGACGAGATTTACGCAAACGGCGTGGATATCTTTGAGGTGCCGGTGCGGTATGCACAGCAGCAGACCGCCGTGCATGTGCTGGGCTATGTGCAGGACGACGGGCGGCAGGGGGTTGCGGGCATCGAAAAAGCCTATGACGAGCTGCTGGGCAGCAGCGGCAACCGCTTTGGCCTGCGCTACAACATCGACGCCGCCGGCCACTTTTTCGCCGGGGAATCTCCCCAGCCCATCGGTAGCTACGGCAGCGCGCCCGGCGGGGTGGTGCTGACGCTGGACAGCCGCATTCAGGCAGCGGCCGAAGAAGCGGTGAAAACCCACGGCATGGAAAAAGGCGCCGTGGTGGTGATGGATATCTACACAGGGGACATCAAGGCGATGGTCAGCATGCCGCTTTACGACCCTAATAACGTTGCGGCCCAGCTGGAGGACCCGGACGGTCCGTTCCTCAACCGCACGCTGCACAGCTACAACGTGGGCTCCAGCTTTAAGCTGGCGGTGGCCGCAGCCGCCCTGCAGCAGGGCATCTCGCCCAGCAAAAGCTACACCTGCACCGGGGAGGTCCAGGTGGGCGACCAGACCTTCCGCTGCAACCGGGCGGGGGGGCACGGCACAATTGATATGCAGGAGGCGGTAAAGCACTCCTGTAACGCCTATTTCATCTATCTGGCCCGCGACGTGGGGGCGGGGGCGGTGCATTCCATCGCCTCTCAGATGGGGTTTGGCACCGCCGCCCAGCTGGCCCCCGAGCTCAAGTCACAGTCGGGCAACCTGACCGACCTTTCGCTGCTCTCGGGGGGCGAGCTTGCCAACTTTGCCTTTGGGCAGGGCATGCTCACCGCCACCCCGATACAGATTGCGCAGATGGTTTCCACCATTGCCAACGGCGGCATGAGCGTCACCCCCCGGCTGGTGGAGGGCGTCACCAAGGATGGTTTGGCCCTCTCTGAAAGCACCCCTGTTTACGCCCAGAATCAGGTGCTGCGCAAGCGCACCAGCGATTATCTGCACCAGTTTATGGTCGCCACGGTAGAAAGCGGCAGCGGTACCAACGCAACGCCAAGGCAGGGTGGGGCGGGGGGCAAAACCGCTTCGGCCCAAACCGGCCAGATGGTGGACGGCAAGGAGATTGTACACGCGTGGTTTGCCGGGTTTTACCCGGCACAGGCCCCCCGCTACAGCATTGTGGTGCTGGTGGAGGGCGGGGATTCGGGTGGCCGCGCCTCGGCCCCCATCTTCAAGGATATCGCGGACGCCATCGGGGCGCTGAAGCCCTGAGCAGGGGAGTAGAACAGGGCAAACGCCCCGCACATAAAAAAGCCGCCCCGAAGGGCGGCTTTATAGCATCTGAAAACGGCGGAGTTACCGCTCTGAGAGGGCCGCACGGCGGCGAAAGGCCGAAACCCGCGCAACCGTCTGGGAGACGCTCTCATGCCGCAGCTCTTTCACCTCAAACCGCAGCAGCTTAAAGGTAAACTGCAACACAAACCCAATGCCGAAAACCGATATTACGGTGCCCAGCCCCACCTTTGCGCCCAGCAGCCAGCCCGCCAGCAGTACGCCGCCCTCTATGATGCCCCGCACAACCCCGATGGGCAGACGATGCAGGCGCTTGCACAGCGCCACCATAAGGGCGTCGCGGGGGCCGCAGCCCAAGGCGGCTCCGATATAAAAGTAGCTGCCCACCGAGAGGCAGACCTGCCCCGCAAGCATCATCACAACGCCGGGGAGCAGCCCCTGCATCTGGGGCACAAGGCCGGTCATGGCAATCAGGTCGGTAAACTTGCCCAGCATCAGTGTGTTAAAGATGGTGCCAAAGCCCAGCTTTTCCTTCAGGGCAAAGTCGATGAGTAAAATCACCAGCCCGGTGAGCACCACCACATCCCCGTAGGAAAGGCCGGTTTTATAAGAAATCCCTATGCTGAAAGCCTCCCATGGGGCGAGGCCGATGTTGGCCTGTATGCCCAGAAGGCAGCCCAGCGCCGCCAATGAAATGCCCAACAACAGCCGAAACGCTTTTTTGGTATATTCCGCCGCCATCTGTTACCTCGTCATATCTTATAAGTTTTGCTGCGTCGTCATGTTGCGTCCCAGAAGAGTGCCGGCGGGGGCTTATGCGCTGCAAGCAGATATAGTGGAATATACTGCTTCGGCCCCGATTTGTCAAGGGGCAGGGCGCTGTTTGCAGGGCCTCACGGTGCGGCAACGCCGGCTCCCCGGCAGGGGACGGCGGCAAAGCAAAAGCCGCAGGGCAAAAGCCCCGCGGCGGTTTTAGCCTTACTGTTCGCTGTAGGCGGCCCGCTTGCGGCCGGCGATGATGGCCACCGTATCGGTGATGCTCTCGTGCCGCAGCTCTTTTACATCAAACCGTAGCAGCCTGAAGGTGATTTGCAGGATAAACCCGATGCCAAAGACCGATATCACGGTGCCAAGCCCCACCTTGGCCCCCATGAGCCAGCCCGCCGCCAGCACGCTGCCCTCTATAATGCCCCGCACCGCGCCGATAGACACCTTGGGCATCCGCTTGCCCAGCGCCACCATTAAAGCGTCGCGGGGGCCGCAGCCTAAGGCCGAGCTGATGTAGAAATAGCTGCCCAGCGACAGGATGACCTGCCCCACCAGCATCATCGCTATCCCCGAAAGCATCCCCTGCATTTTGGGGATAAGCTCCAGCGACGCAATCAGGTCGGTGAACTTGCCAATCAGCAGCGTATTGAGCACGGTGCCAAAG
>JAEWWW010000075.1 GCA_023396215.1 Bacillota bacterium
ATCCATAATCAGCAGGTAAAAGAGCGCCAGCAGCAGAGTTTGGTCGGTATCCTCGCCCATGAGCAGCACCAGCAGCAGCAGGATAATCATCCGCTCGCCGCCAGCCCAGCTAAGCAGCCCTGCGATGGGGGAGGAGGTGCGGCCTGAAAAGAGGTTGCTCAGCCCGCCCAGATTTAACCCGGCCAGCGGCCCGCCGCCGGTGTTCCGCTGAGGGGGGCGGTTGTTGTTGTGGTTGTCGTGGGGGGGAGGCACCTGCTCGGCGGGCACCTGCTCGGCTTCGACCACAACCGGCTCGGGCTCCTCCGGGGTGGACCGGTTCCAACCGTCACCCGCAATGGTGCGCTGCGCTCTCTCCTGCATCTCGCGCACACGGCGGATGGCGTCCTGCTGCATCTGCATCAGTTCGCTTTCGCTGTAGCCGGAAGAACGGGTCATCGGTTTTCACCCCCATTGCCGAAAAGTCCGCTCAAAATCCCCGAATCCCGCAGCACCGGCAGCATGCTGAAAAGCTGTATCAGCCGGATGGCGTCGTCCACGCGGCTGCTGCGGGCAGAGCTGAAGTGGGGCTTTAAGGCTCTGAGCAGCGACACGTTGGGGTCGTTGGAGTTGAGCTTTGAAAGCGCCCCCTGCATCAGCGAGATGGTCTTGGGGTCGATTGCAGGCGGTGGGGCGGACTGCTGCGCGTTGCCCCCGCCGCCGCCCAGCCCCCCCAACAGCCCGGCCAACGCCGAAAGGTCGGGCATGCCGCCCGGGTTGCCTGCGTTTTGCTGGGGCGGGGTCTGTTGCTGCTGTTGGGCAGGCCCCGGCCCGCCCGAAGGATCCAGCCCCAGAGCGGCTGCCGCCGCTCTGAGCTGGTTCATGCTTTCGGGGTCACTTAAAATTTGGCTGATTTTTGCACTCAGGTCATCCATTATTCGCCATGCTCCCAAGCAGTGAATTGATTAGCTGTCTGGCCTTGTCGGATGCTAAAAGCTGTTCCAGTGCCTTGGTGTCGGAGAGCAGCCGGTTAATCTGTGCCGAGTTTTGGCTGCCCATTTTTCTGAGAACCTCGTCAAAAGAGCCGTTCATCAGGTTTTGCCTCAACTGCTCCGGATCGGTTCCCAGCTTGCTGCCGGCCAGCTGCAAAAGTGAGTTCAGCTGCTCTTCCGAAAGGTTGAATTTGTTCTCCAATCATACCACCGCCTATTCCAATTTATATATAAATATGTTAAATTATATCTGTCTATGACAAAGCATCGGCCTGAGGGGCGGGGCCCCATGTCGGCTGCCGGTCAAAGGCAAGGCCTGTTGTATATCCGGCAACACAGGCAGATTTGCAGGAGGAGCCTATGCGTATCATCGTTATGTCCGACAGCCACTCGGGTTATACCCATCTGCACGGCATTGTAAAAGACAATCTGGATGCCGACCTTTTTCTGCATCTGGGCGACGGTGAAGAGGAGTTTGACCGGGTGACTGCGCTTTACCCCGACAAGCGCTTTGTGGGGGTAAAGGGCAATAACGACTGGCACTCCAGCAAGCCCGCAACCGTCTTTTTAGACTGCGAGGGCGTTCGGGTGATGCTTACCCATGGCGATATGTTTTCGGTAAAATGGGGGCTGGAGCGCCTTATCAAAGAAGGCGTGCGGCAGGACGCCCGGGTGGTGCTTTACGGCCACACCCATGTGGCCCGCTGCGACTATCTGGACGGCCGTTATTTTATCAACCCCGGCAGCGTGATAGACGGGCGGATGACCAAGCCCGGCTACCTTGTGTTGGATATTACCCCGGCGGGCATTGTGCCGGTCTTTCGCCACACCCGCACCCTGGCCTCCCCCGGCAAGTAACCGGGGTGGGGGCTACCCTGCGGGCGGCTTTGAGGCGGCGGGCTAACCGCCTGCTTTAACGCATTATCGCGCAAAACTTGGCGCCTGTATTTTGTATGTACCACCCATCGCACAGCGCGTTTGCACTGGGGTGAAGCCGCTGCCTCAAAGAGTTCCGGCAGCAGCCGGCGCGGCTTGGCCGTGCCTGCCGCCTATCGGGCAGGGGGATTCGCCGGCCGCTACTTCATAATAAGTTTTTTGCGGCTTTTTTGTGCAAGCGCCCGGGGGTTTTGTATCAATTATTTTAAAAATAACACAGCCTGTGATGCAGAAAAGGAGCTCAGCGTGAAACATCACGCGAAGCCGTTATCTGCCGATTGCTCCTCGCCTATGGCGAGAACCGCGGATCGATGCATAAAAAGACCATTCCTTTTTATGGTCTGCTTGTGCCAAAACAAAAGTGAAAGGAATGGTCTTTATTATGGCAAGAGTAAAGGGTTTCAGGGGGCTTCGGTTTACCGAAAAAGCAGGGGAGATGAGCCGGCTGGTCTGCCCCCCTTATGACATTGTCAGCGAGCAGGAGCGGCAGCAGCTGATTGCCCGCAACCCCCACAACCTCATCCGGCTTGAGCTGCCCCGCGAGGGGCAGGACCCCTACGCCGCCGCCGGCAGCCTGCTGGCCGAATGGACCGAGCAGGGCATTCTGGCCGAGGATGAGCGGGAGGGGCTGTACATCTATGAGGAAGAATTCACCGTCCGAGGCAGCGTGAAAAAAATCAAGGGCATCTTTTGCCTGGTGGGGCTGGAGGAGTTTTCAAAGGGGATTGTTCTGCCCCACGAGGAAACCCTCTCCAAGGCAAAGGCCGACCGGCTCAACCTGATGACCGCCTGCGGCTGCAACTTCAGCCCCATCTACTCCCTTTATTTTGACCGGGAGGTGGGGGTTGCCGCCGAAATCGAGGCGCTTTCCGCCGGGCAGCCCCACCAGCAGTTTACCGACGGCGAAGGGGTCATCCACCGGCTGTGGTGCGTCTATGACCGGGCTGCCATCGCCCGCATTTGCGGCGGCTTTGAGGGGCAGAAGCTGTATATCGCCGACGGCCACCACCGCTACGAAACTGCCATCAACTACCGCAACCAGCTGCGGGAGCAGGGCATAGAGGCCCCCAAGGCCGACTACGTGATGATGACGCTGGTGAGCATCGAGCATCCGGGGCTGGTGGTTTTCCCCACCCACCGCATTGTGCGCGGGCTGGAGGCCCCCGACTTTGGCCGCATGCTGGACGACTGCCGCAACTACTTTGAGGTGGCCCCCCTTGCCGAAACCGACGCGGCGGCGGTCTGCCGCAAGCTGGAGGCCGACGCGGCGGGCGGCGCCAAGACCTTTGCCCTCTGCACCAAGGCGGGCTGGCACCAATTGACCCTCACCGACAGCGAGGCGGTGGCCCGTCTGGCCCCCGACCGGTCGGCGGCCTACTGCGATTTGGACGTTTCGGTGCTGCACAATCTGGTGCTGGAGCGCATCTTCCACATCGACCGCGAAAACATGGCCAACCAGAAAAACCTGATATATACCCGCGACCCTGCCGAGGCGCAGGCCGCCGTGGCCTCGGGCGAGGCCGACTGCGCCTTTCTGCTCAACCCCACCCGGGTGGAGCAGGTGGCGGCGGTGGCGGCCGCAGGGGATAAGATGCCCCAAAAATCCACCTACTTCTATCCCAAGATTATCACCGGCGCGGTGATGAACAAAATCCTGTAACAGAGCCGCACCCCCACGGCAAACCAACCCAATACATAAAAGACGGGCCATCGGCGGAAAGCGGATGGCCCGTCTTTTGTGTTAAGAGGGGAAGAGCGATAAGCATTGCAGGGTAAATAATAAAAACCAACCGTTACGTGGCACTCATTACCTACTCCTGTGAAAAGCATATTGTTTTAACCGTCTTGCGTCACCGCAGGCTATTCTTTATATTTAAAAATAATATGCGGCTCGGCAAAAAAAGAGGGGTGGCACATGATGCGCATACGATGTAGAAACAGCAGGGGAGAACCCGCGTATTCTCCCCTGCCGGTTTGGATTATATTTAGTCCACTATTTTAATATCCGCGGTTGCCTTTAAGTAGCCTTTCATCCCAACCATAAACCAATCCGGGTTTACTACGTCTGCTTTTATGGTGCAGTTTACGATATCCTTTCTGCCAAGCTCGCCAATGAAATTCCCCATTCTATTGGCACCGTCCACAAAATGTGTAACCTTCACATTACAGTGACAGTTGCTAAGCTGCGTGCCTGCATCCCCGCAAAAACCACCTATAATCTCTGGTATACCACCGTCTTTTTTTGATATCGTAACCTCTCCGTTAGCGGTGCAGTTATCAAGATTCCCAAAGATACTGCCTGCAAAACCACCCGCATAGCATGCCGATGTAACATTTGCATTTGATGTGCAGTCTTTTATAAGCCCATCACCAGATTCCATAAAGCCTTCTTTATCGTATTTTACATTGCTTTTTGTGTATTGTATAGCTCCAACAAATCCTCCTGCGTAGGACTTGCCCTCCACATCTCCCGAAAAACTGCAATTTTCCACATGAGCATTTGTGGATATAACGCCGGCAAAACCGCCTGTACGACAGCTTAGGTCTTCTGTGTAATTTATCACACTGCCCTGCAAATTCAAGTTTTTTACAACCGCATTATCATTCAGCACTCTAAAAAACCCAAGTGCCTTTGCGTGCGCATTAAGCTTGAAGCCTGAAATAGTGTGCCCCGCACCATCGAAGGTACCGTTAAAGCCCATTGGCGCTTTAAGATTAAGCTTCGCCGGCTCATATGTTTCATTTTCACTGTATGTACTGCCAATAGGCATAAATTGTCTGTTGTCGGTTAAATCAATATCCGCGGTCAAAACAAAATTGCCATTGACCGCCTCACTTTTTCTTTCGGCTACGTCATTGGAAAACTTTATAAGCTCCTCCGCATTGCTAATTTTCACAACTTCTGAACCAATGGGATCTTTTATCAGCTCAACCTTTTCAATCTTCCAAATGTAATTATCATAGGCAAGCTGCTCAAGGATTGTCCCCTCAAAGCTTTGCGGCATTACTGCTTTTTTAAAAGTGTACCTGCTGTCTAAAAGCTCTTCATCACTTAAAAATCTTTGCACAACAACAGTTGCACTATCGTCATTTATGATTGTTTCTGTTGGTTGTATGCGAAGTCTTTGGTCATCAAAACTAACATCACTAAAGTATTCATCTTCATTAAAAGTAACGTTAAAATATTCTTTCGTGGCAAGCCTTATTAAGCTCTGCCTGTTGCTTTCTCTTCCATATTCTATATTATTTGTCTGACAGTGCATTGCTGCAAACCCTGATAGATATACATTTTCTTTGCCACTCGTATATTCAGCACCATAACAGCCGTACTCGTACAGACGGATTTGCTCATTCAAAATCCATACGATCGCCTGATATGCCTCCTCATCTGACGGTGCGGTATCTGAAACCTGTGAATTATTAGGGGCTTTAGCGCCACCATATGAACAGCTGGTAAATGCAATGAGGCTAAAGGACAATGCCATAAGTAACGCAATTTTTTTCAACAGACTACCTCCTGTTTCCGCTATAATACCTATTTCAAGAAGCTCCGAATCACTTAAGCGACCGATAAACATAAGCTTATTAAAGCATAACATAAAGTTTCCATATATTGCTATCCATTTATATTAACAATCAGCAGTGCAAAGCCGCCTGATAACCCCCTGCTTGCCGGTATCCTCATTCTACTACAGCCACCCGGCCTTGTCACTGCGCTTTCCTGCACTGTACTTACCGGCCGCGCCCACCTTTGGGGCCGCAGGCAAAAAAAGCCCCCGCGCCAAAGGCGGGGCCGCGGCGTGGCGGCCCGCCCCCATAGCGCGGGGGTAAATGCTCTGATGTTTTCTGGCTGTACAGCTTTACTCAAGAATATAGATGTCTACATAGCGCCGCCCGTTGAGGGTGCTTTCAAGGTAGGAATCATAGTAAAGGTCCACGTCGATGAGGTTCTGCATCAGACCGGTGCCGGTGTCGTTGGCGATGGCGTAGCCATAGATGAACTTGCCGTCAGAGGTGCGGATATACAGCTTGGTGCCGTAGGGAATCTGGCTGGCACGCACCGCCACGGTGCCCGCCATGCATTTGGAATAGGAACGCCCGCCGTGGTAATAGGAGGCGCCAAAGGCCTCCGGCCCGGCATAGTAGCCGGTGGCAATCTGGTTGCGCAGCACCGACTGGTACCGCAGCGGCACTCCGTTTGCGTCAAGGGGGAAGTTGCCGCTGTAATCCAGCCCTGAGATAGCGCTGTTGTCGCCCACGAGCACGACCTGCTCCACCGGGCGTTTGATGGTGTCTTCGGCGACGAGGGTGCGGTCCTGCATCACCCCGTCCACGGTGGTTTCGCTGAAGGTCAGCACTTTTTTGCCCGGCGCCCCCTGCTGCAGCACGCGGGTTTTGCCGCGGGCAAGCACGCTGGTGGATTTTTGCACCTGCTCAAAGGGGATATCCTCATACTCCTGTACAAGGCGGTGTTCCACTCGCTCCACAACAATCTGGTCGCCGGCCTCCAGCGTTTTGGCGGGCGGCAGGCTCAGGGTATCCGAAGCGCCCAGCACCACGCCCTGCTCCAGCAGCAGGCTATCCACCGTGCCTTCGGTGACCATCAGCCTGCGGGTGGTGCCGTCCAGGCTCAAGGTAACAGGAAACGCCCGTGCGATATTTAGCTGGGCATACCCGCCTGTTTCGGGCGGAGCATAGGAAATCCGGTCATGCTCCTGGGTAACAATCCCCTCTTTTTCCAAAATCTCTTCAGGGTTATCCAGGGTTGTATAAGCAATCCTGGTGGTTTGGCCGTCGACGATATATACGGGACTTGTCATGGTAGATACTGCGTAAACCGCAGCGGCCAGCACCACAGCCAATATTCCGGCTGCAAAATTGCGGCTGGTCAGAAAGACCCTGACGGCAACCAATCTCCTTTTGATTTTTAACATACAACTCTCCTTTTTGTAAAAAAGCTTGCTGTAAAGGGCTAAACTAAGGCGTTTTTTGCCCACAGCAGTCTTTTATCAGAGCAGTTGCCATTATATGAAAACCCTTATTAATTGTCAAGCGAAGCCAGAAGCAATTTTTAGCGCAATTAAAGGCAGAAATCGCTTGTTTTTTACAAAGTAGATTACAAAATTCTAAAAAAACGACAACAAATATAAAAGAATGTTGTGCAAACATACAAATTTCAACATCCGGCCTTGGGCAGGGTGCTGATTTCGCCCGAAGGGCTTTTGACGGCCCGGATGGAAGGGTAAAATATGACCGGAGAGACCCGTGCATTTCCCTGTAAAAAGGCGGTTTTGACGGCAAAAAGAGGGTCTAAGAGCGCCGTTCATAGAAGGTTTAAGAAAGATTTGATTTGAATCACTTCTTTTGAACCGGGGTTATCTTATAATAGAATAGCCGCAAGCGGCTATTCCAGGCTGTCGAAAAAGTCGCGCAAGTGCCATTCTACTTGCTTCGTTGGCAGCGCTTGCAAATTTTGGTCACATATATCGAATATGCGTACGTCTTTGCTGCGCTTGCCGCCTGGCCCCCAACGATTTTTTGCTGCCTGCTCTTATTCCGCCACACCCCGGCCGCCCAAAGGCGGTAAAACAAACTTTTTATGACACAGTGGGAGCCTGATGCCCTGCGCAGAGGCAAAGCCGTCTTACGCGGGCATGTTGAAGATAGAGCCAGAAATGATTTTGAAGGAAGGGAGCAAATAATATGTATAGCGATGATAAAAAGATAGAAAGACAAGAGGCGCTGAAGGATATGCTGCGCCAGCTGCAGGAGGGGGCCACCGTCGAGCAGGTGCAGGAGCAGTTCAGGGAGGCCTTTGGCTCGGTGAGCGCCGCCGAGATTTCGGCAGCCGAGCAGGCGCTGATGATGGAGGGCACCCCCGCCGAAGAGATACAGCGTTTGTGCGACGTACACGCCGCCGTGTTTGAGGGCAGCGTGGAGGAGATACACGCCCAGCAGGCGGTGCATATGATACCGGGGCACCCCGCCTTCATCTTTCTGAAAGAGAACGAGGGCGCCCAGACCCTCATTACCAGGGAGTTGCGCCCCGCGCTGGTGCGTTGGAAGCAGGGCTCGCCCGCTGCCCGGCAGGATCTGCTGGCGGCGCTGGGCCAGCTTGGCGGGCTGGATAAGCATTATAAGAGGAAAGAGAATCTGCTCTTCCCCTACCTTGAAAAGGCTGGCATCGAGGGCCCGCCCAAGGTGATGTGGGGGGTGGACGATGAAATCCGCGACAGCCTGAAAGCGGGTACCGCGGCGGTGGAAGCCGCCGAAAAGTGGAACGAGGCGCTGGAAGAGCAGCTGGCCTCGGCGCTGGATCGGATTGAATCGATGTTCTTTAAGGAAGAGTCGATACTGCTGCCCATGCTGATGGATGTAATCGGCGCGGGCGACTGGCTGACCATCGCCAAGGAAAGTGAGCAGATAGGCTACGCCTTCACCGGCGGCATTGAGGGGGCTTCGCCCTCCGACGCGCGGCACTGGATTGAGAACCAGCCCCAGAGCGCCGGGGCGGCCCAGCCCCGGAAAGAGCAGGAGCCGGTGGCGGCCGGGGGCGAAATCACCCTGCCCAGCGGCAGGTTCTCGCTGGAGGAGCTGACCGCCATGCTCAACACCCTGCCGGTGGATATCACCTTTGTGGGGGTGGACGGCAAGGTGCGCTTCTTCTCAGAGAACAAGGACCGCATCTTCCCCCGTACCAGAACCATCATCGGCCGGGACGTGGCCAACTGCCACCCGCCCCAGAGCCTGCATGTGGTGGAGCAGCTGATGCGGGATCTGGAGAGCGGCGCCCGGGACAGCGAGGCCTTTTGGTTCAAGCTGGGCTCCAAGTTCATCCTCATCCGCTACTACGCGGTGCGGGATGGTCAGGGCAAGTATCTGGGCGTGCTGGAGGTTTCGGAGGATATCGCCTCTATCCAGAGCCTTGAGGGCAGTAAAAAACTGATGAGCTAGGGGGGCCGTTCCGGATGAAAATTGACGGCAAAACAAAAATAGGCCAGCTATTTGACGACCGGCGGCCGCTGTTGGAGGCTTTCGTCGCCCGTTACCCCGAGTTTGGGCAGCTTCGCAACCCCATTGCCTACAAAACCATGTCGAAAATCGCCACGATAGAGATGGTGGCGGCCCGGCACGGCAAAGACCAGCAGGAACTCATCGACTTTTTAGAGCAGTTGATAGGGCGAGAGGGATAGGGCATTTCTGAAAGCTCCAACCCCTTGGTAAATTCTACCGCAGACAGCGCTTGCCGCGTTAAAAATGTTCGGAGTACATGAGGTATTCCTGTGCTTTTCAGATA
>JAEWWW010000025.1 GCA_023396215.1 Bacillota bacterium
ACAGGGAGGCAACGGGGTGGCGAGGCAGTTTGCGGCGCGATGAAAATAGAGGCGGTTGCGGCGGTGTGCATCCTTTGCTATGATAGACAGGCAATGTTGCGTCTGCAAGGGCCGCCCTCCTACCCGGGAGGATGGCCCGCCCACAGACTTTAGGAGGAAACGAGGATGAATATCAGAAGGATGACCCCCGCAGATGAGGCGGTCTGCCTTGAGATGGTAAAGGAATTTTACAGCAGCAGCGCCGTTGACCACCCGGTGCCTGCCGCCGTACAGCAGCGCGCCTTTGAGGCCGCCTGCGGGGGCGACCCGCTGCTGGAGGGCTACCTTTTTGAGCAGGATGGGCAGGCGCTGGGCTTTGCCTACCTGACCTTTTTTTACAGCTGCGAGGTTGGCGGCCGGGTGGTGATGCTGGAGGAGCTGTTTCTGCGCAGCGAGGCCCGTGGACGCGGTCTGGGGCAGGCCTTTCTCGACTGGATGCTGGCCCGGTACCCCGACGCACGGCGCTTTCGCCTTGAGGTCACCGCCGAAAACACCGGGGCCATCCGCCTGTATGAGCGCAACGGCTTTGAGCTGCTGAACTACCGCCAGATGGTGCTGGATAGGGCGTAGACTGCTCCTAAGATGCTGTGCAAATGATGTGAGGGTACGGTGTGGGGTATACCACCCCGGCGCTTGCAAGCGCCACCCCTCCAAGGAGGGGAATTTGCCCGCCCTTTGCCCCCTACGATGCTGTATCAAATGATAGCGCTGAAAAGCCCGGGGGAGAATCCATTGATTCTCCCCCGGGCTTTCGTCTTAGGAAATGTGTGTAACCGCTCAATTTAGCAGCCTGATAGGTCAATATTACCCTATCACCGGCAAACAAAAGCCGTATAATAAATCTCAGGTGGCTGTAATAAAGCAATAAGGAAAGGGTGGTTTGATGCAAAGCATTTTAGAGGAGTTTGCCCGTGGCAATATCAACCCGGAACCGCGCTTTTTTAAGCGCGACTCGCGCTACGGCCGCCTGATAAAGCAGTTGGCGGATACCGAAGAAAAACTGCTGGCCACCCTGAATGGAGAAGAGCAGATGCTGTTGGAAGGGCTTGTTGATACACAAACAGAGGTCAGCCTGCTATCGGGCGTTGACCGGTTTCTCTATGGCTACCGCTTGGGCGTGCTGATGACAATAGAGGTATTTTCCGGCAAAGAAAGTCTGCTGGCCTATGAAGAAGATTGCCCATAAAATATTCCGCCCCCGATTGGGGGCGGTTGTTTTTTGCTTACAGCGGCCGTTTCAGGTGCCTTTCCAGCAGCTTATAGGGAATCTCAAAAGAAGGGGTGGGGTTGGTGCCCGGCGCAAGGGTGTAGCTGGGGAAAAACACCACCAGCGAGTGCTCGGTCAGGTAATAGTTCTTTTTGCGAAACAGGCTTTTGACCCGCTGTCCCGCCAACGGCAAAAAGCGCTGCTTATCGGCCTCAATCTGCCGCCTGATCTGGTCAAAGATGACCTCCTGATAGCTGTCGTCCCAAAAGAGGGAGCGCAGCGGCACCTTGCGGCCGGTGGTGACGTCGAAGGTATCCCCCAGCTTGCGGTTGCTGTAGGCCTTGCCGCCGGTGTAGGTAAAGCGGTCGGTCACGGTGCTTAAGTAGGGCGGCGTATTGTAGGTAACGGTATAAAGCTGCACCGCCTGATAAGGGATAAACGGCTTTTTTGCCGCTTGCAGGCGGGAATGAGCCTCGCGCGCCTTGGGGTAGATAAAGTTCTTCGCATAATCCAGATAGCCGCTTGCCATCAGGTTGTAATGGCCCGAAATAATCGCGCTGAGCAGCGGCTTATCCAGTATTAAAACCTCGGGGTATTTCACAACCACATTGACAAGCGCTTCATTGTCAAACATGGGGATAAAGGGCTTTTCTTTGGTTTTAATTACCGCTCCTTTGGGCTCGGTCTGTTTCAACCCGTTTCACCTTGCTCTCGTTTATAAGTTAAATTACTACCATTGTATGTAGTGGCTTTTTGACCCGTTCCCCCCGCGCGGGAAGTCCTCCGCAATATGAGAACCGCGAAGGAGCCGGTCCGAGGCGCGCAGGGCGCCCCGCGGTCTGGTAAAGGGCTGTCCGCAGGCCCGCCGCCGGGGATTTTCGGCTTCGGGCGCGGGCCTTTGAGCCCTGGGGAGTTGGGGATGGATTCTTTTAGAGCTCTTCTGATATTTTTTTGTCTTTTTGTCGTTTTTGTGCTATTATGTGTATAATTTATGAAGAGCCGAGGTGTCCCATGTTCTCGAAAAGATATGACGGTCGCCAGATAAAAGGTCTGGACCCATTTTTCAAACTAATGCCTCACATCATGGTGCGCCGAAGCGATGCGCAGATATTTTACAAGCAGCGCATTTTTACCGCGCCCATTGACCAATACATAAAGGAACGCAAGGCCGACGGGGACGCCTCGCTGAGCTACATGACGGTTGTAATTGCCGCTTTTGTGCGGTTGCTGGGGCAGCGGCCCAGCATGAACCGCTTTATTATGAACGGGCGCGTCTTTGCCCGTAAGCGCATCTGGGTTTCGTTTGCCATCATGAAATCGCTGCGGGACGGCGGGCAGGAAACCACCCTCAAGCTGGGCTTTGACGGCACCGAAACGCTGAGCGAAATCAGCCGCATTGTCAGCGAGGCGGTTGCGCTGAACAAAATTCCCACCGAGCGCAACCTGACCGACAAGGTGGCCGGGGCCTTTATGGCGATGCCCAATCTGCTGATACAGTTTCTGCTGGGCGGGCTCAAGCTTTTGGACCGCTGGGGCATCATGCCCAAAATCATCATCGACGCCAGCCCCTTTCACACCAGCTTTTTCCTCACCAATGTGAAATCCATCAACCTCAATTATGTCTATCATCATCTGTATGATTTTGGCACCACCAGCGTGTTTCTGGCGCTGGGCAACCAGCAGAACACGCCGATTGTGACCCACGACGGGCTCTCCACCGGCAAGAGCGTCACCATCGGCGTAACGGTGGACGAGCGTATCTGCGACGGGCTGTATCTGGCAAACTCCCTCAAGCTTTTTAAGCGCTACATCGAAAACCCCGCCATGCTGGATACCCCTGTGGAAGCCATCGTCCCTGATATTGACTGACCGGGTTTTGGCATATAGCCCCCCCTGCTCCGCTCAGGCGGCCTGTAAACGCTTTATTCTGACTGTTCTTTAAACGGAGGATTTGGTTTGACCGCTCTGGGACTAAAAATGATTGCTCTTATCACCATGACCATCGACCATGTGGGCATGGTGATTTTCCCTGATGTTGTGGTTTACCGCATCATCGGGCGGGTGGCCTTTCCCCTCTATGCCTATCTGGCCGCCGAAGGCTGCCGGCACACCGGCAACCCCCGGCGTTACCTGATGCGGCTGGGGCTGTTTGCCCTGGTCAGCGAGCTGCCCTTTAACCTGGCCCGGGTGGGTAAGTTTTTTCACCCGCAGGAGCAGAACATCTTTTTTACCCTGCTGCTGGGGGTGGCGGCCTGCCTGCTGTACAGCCATCTGCGCAGCCGCGGCAACCCCGCCACTATCCTGCCGCCGGTGCTGCTCTGCCTGTTGGGCCAACTGCTGCGGGTAGATTACGGCTGGTATGGGGTAGCCATGATTTTTGCCTTTTATCTGGCCGAAAGAAAGCTGCCGCAGTCGGCGCTGGCGCTGACCGCTTTAACCGCCGTTTCGCAGTGGCCCGCCATCGCGGTGGTGATGATGCGCCCCGAGCTGGCCTTTTACGCCGTGCAGCTTTGGTGCCTGCTGGCGTTGCTGCCCATCGCCTTTTACAACGGGCGGCGGGGCGGAGGGCCTAAACTGCTGTTCTACTGGTACTACCCCGCCCATCTTTTGGGCATCTACTTGCTTTCGCTGGTGCTGTAAAGCGCCGCAAGGCAGGGCGGCCACAGCCGGAGAACGGCGTTTTTCCGCCTCGCACGCTCCGGCGCGGCAACCCCTGATATTTCTAAGGCAATACCGCACAATTCTAAGTGCTCTGGCGCGTCGGCGGATTTTTCGTCAGCTAAAACAAAAACCGCAGGGAATACTGGGTGTATTCACGAGGATTTTTGTGAAAGCTTACGGAAAATCCGCAAGCGACAGGGTGCTTAAGGCGGCAGCCGTGAATTGTGCGGTATTGCCCTAACAACCCGGGAGGAAGCTTATGCGGCATATCTTTATCATCAACCCCGCCGCCGGTAAAAACAGCGCAGCCAAAACGCTGATACCCGCCATCAAGGCGGCTTTTTTTGGGCAGGATACTCCCTACGAAATCTATGAAACCAAGGGCCACCGGGACGCCATCGCCTATGTGCGGTCGGTTTGCGCCGACTATGACGAGCCGCTGCGGTTTTATGCCTGCGGGGGCGACGGCACGGTCAATGAGGTGGTCAACGCCATTGTCGATTACCCCCGCGCCTCCTTTGGGGTGGTGCCCTGCGGCTCAGGCAACGACTTTATCAAGAGCATTCCCGGCAGCCCCGACTTTTTTGATATTGGCGCCCAAATAGCGGGCAGCGAGCAGCCAGTGGATTTGATACGGGTCAACGACCGCTACTGCGTCAACCTGAGCAACATCGGCTTTGACGCCGACGTAGCAGCCAACATGGAGCGCTTCAAGGCGCTGCCGCTGGTTTCGGGGACGATGGCCTATAACCTTGCCATTCTGTACTGCTTCTTTTCAAAGATGGGCAACCGGATGCGGATTGTGGTGGACGGCGAACAGACGCTGGACAACGAATTTTTGCTGATGGTGGCCGCCAATGGTGGCTTTTATGGCGGGGCCTACAACGGCGCGCCCCACGCCAAAATCGACGATGGGCTGATAGATTTGTGCGCTGTGCGCAAAATCCCCCGGCTACGCATCGCAAGGCTGATTGCCGCCTATAAGGCGGGCAAGCATGTGGGCGCTCCCGCTTTTGCCGATATCGTGGATTACCGCCAGTGCAAACGCATCGAGGTATCGGCCGAGCAGCCGGTGAGCCTGTGCATCGACGGCGAATGCTACTACGACAGTCATATTGTTTTTGAGGCGCTGCCCGGCAGGGTGCGGTTTTCGGTACCGGCGCTGGGCAGTGGGCAAAAGGCCCCTGCCGTGCAGGCGGCGGAAGGGCATTAAATATACACACTGTATTTTCGCTGTTACATATACTATAAAAATCCCCCGGCTTTGCCGGGGGATTTTTTGCTGCCTTTATCGGTTTTAGCGAATGACCGAGCCTAAGAACTGCGCGGTCTTGGGGTTTTTGGGGGAGCTGAATATCTGTTCTGGGGTGCCCTCCTCCAAAATAAGGCCATCGTCCATAAAGAGGATGCGGTTGGCGGCGTCGCGGGCAAAGGACATCTCGTGGGTGACCACCAGCATGGTCATCCGCTCGCCTGCCAGCTGCTTCATGACCGCCAGCACCTCGCCGGTCAACTGGGGGTCAAGGGCCGAGGTCGGCTCATCAAAGAGCATGATTTCGGGGTTGAGCATCAGCGCCCGGGCGATGGCCACCCGCTGCTTCTGCCCGCCCGAAAGGCGCGAAGGCAGCTCGTCGGCCCTATCCCACAGCCCCACCTTGCGCAGAAGCTGCTGGCAGCGCTGGTCGGCCTGCTCTTTGGGGCAGTTTTTCACCAGACGCAGCGGCATCACCAGGTTTTCACGCACACTCAGATGCGGAAAAAGGTTGAAGCTCTGGAACACCATACCCATGCGCAGGGTCATCTCCCGCAGCTTTTTGGCGTCGGCATAGGCGCCGTTTTCAATCATCGTTTCGCCATCCAGCATGACCGTGCCGTCGTCCACCTGCTCCAGCCCAATCAGACAGCGCAGCAGGGTGCTTTTGCCCGAGCCGGAGGAACCAATGATGGCAATGACGTCCCCCTCTTCCACGGTGAAATCCACCCCTTTGAGGACGCCCATCTTTCCAAAGGACTTTTTCAGCCCGCGAACCTCTATCATCGGCATCTTGCCACCCCCTTAATAGTCAAGCTTTTTCTCTATGCGGCTAAAGGCCATCTGCAGCAGGCTGTTAATCACCAGATAGATGGCCCCCGCCACCAAAAAGGCTGTGGTGTTGGAGTCACGGGTTACGGCAGCCTTGGCATAATGCAGGATTTCGGGCACCGCCACTGCGTACATCAGGGCGGTATCCTTGACCAGTGTAATCGACTCGTTGGTGATAGAGGGCAGCACTACCCGGAACATCTGCGGCAGGATAATCCGCCGGATGGTCTGCCAGCGGGTGAGCCCCAGCACATAGGCGGCTTCGTCCTGACCTTTATCCACCGAAAGCAGGCCGCCCCTGAAAATCTCGGCAAAATAGGCGGCGTAGTTGATGGTGAAGCCCAGCAGCGCAGCCGAAAAACGGGGCAGCACCAAATACCTGCCTACCACCGGCAGGTTGGGCAGCCCGAACATGATGAATAAAAGCTGCAGCAGCAGCGGCGTGGCCCGCATGATATATATATATGAGTTGACCACCCAGCGCAGAATGATATTTTTTGACCGGGCCATCAGGGTAATCAAAAAGCCCAGCGGCAGCGAAACCACCAGCACCACCACAAACATAACCAGGGGCAAAAAAGCCCCCTGCAGCAGCGCCTTTGTCAAACTCGTGATGTAGGTCATATCCATTTCGATTTTCCTCCTGCTTTGCGGATGATACCACGCGGCGGCGTTTTAGAAACAAAAATAGGGCCAAAAGCAGGACACAACCGGACCTTGGGGATGCCCTGCCCAAAGCCCGGCTTTATCTGTGCCCAGCGGCCGTCCTAAAAAGCTGCTGCCTTTCTATGGACGGCCTATCGAGTAAAAGGTGATTATCTGAGGATAATGTCTTTGCCGAACCATTTGTCCGAGATTTCGGCGGCGGTGCCGTCGGCCAGCATCTCGTCAAAGGCTTTCATAACCTGATCGTGCAGCTTGGTGTTGCCCTTCTTAAAGGCGATGCCGTATTCCTCAGCGGCCAGAGATTCCTCCAGCAGGGTGTAGACGCCCGGCTCCTTGGTGAGGTAGTAGCGGGCCACAACCTCGTCCAGCACCATCGCGTCAAGGCGGCCGATTTTCAGGTCCTGCAGGGCCATGACGTTGTTTTCAAACTGGGTGATTTTCACCTTGCTGCCCAGCTCGTCGGCGGCAAGGGCAATCTCGGCGGAAGAGCCGGTCTGCACACCCATGTTTTTGCCCTCAAGGTCGGCCTTCTTGGCAAAGCCCGAGGCGGTGGTTACCACCAGCACCTGATTGTTGGCCAGATAGGGGCGGGAAATCAGCATCTCCTCCTGTCTGGAGGGGGTGATGGTCAGGCCGTTCCAAATCACGTCGATGCGGCCGCTGCTGAGCTCCATCTCTTTGGTGGACCAGTCGATGGGCTGCAGGGTGACCTCCAGACCCAGACGGCGGCCTACCTCTTGGGCCAGGTCAACATCGAAGCCCACAAGCTGGTTGTTTTCATCCCGGAAGCCCATGGGCGGGAAGGAATCGTCCATCCCCACCACGAAGGTCTGCTTTTTTGAACAGCCTGCCGCCAAACCGGCAACGGTCAGCGCGATGAGCGCAACTGCAATAATCCTTTTAAACGCTGTCATATGTACTCTCCTTATGTATTCAGGCAAAATGAGATAAGCAGGCTGCTTACCTGTTTTTTAAGTATAAGTACATTATACACTTTAGTGTGGTAAATCGCTAATTCAATAATTGGTTTCATATCCCCGATATTGCCGTTTATGTCGCGTTTTCTGGGAATAGCTTTACTTCTCGCAGGATTGCTTTTGTTTGCAGCCTTCTGCCGCCCCGGCCCGCACCCACGCAAAAGTGCGGCGCAGCCTATGGCCATCCGGCCCGGCTGCCGCCGCACTGAAAAGATATGATTTACTTACTCGGCAGCTTCTGCCCCGTCGCCCTCGTTTTCTTCCAGCAGGGCGCGGATAGAAAGGCTTACGCGCTTTCTCTCAAAATCGAGTTCGGTGATTTTGGCGTCCACCTCATCACCCACGGCCAGCTTATCGGCGACCTTCTCGATGCGCTCTTTGGAAATCTGCGAGATGTGAATCAGGCCGTCGATGCCGGGGATAATCTGGGCAAAGGCGCCGAAGCCGGTGATGGACATCACCTTGGCGCGCACAACCGAGCCAACCTGATATTTCTCACGGACAATCTCCCAGGGGTTGTCTTCGTTCTTCTTGTAAATCAGAGAAATTTTCTTGTTCTCTTCGTCAATGTCCTTGATGGTTACTTCGAGGACGTCGCCCACCGAAACAACCTCGGAGGGGTGCTTGACCCTCTGCCAGCACAGGTCGGTGAGGCTGATGCGCCCATCGACGCCGCCAAGGTCAACAAACACGCCGAAGTTGGTCAGCGACTTCACAACGCCGCTGTAGGTCTTGCCAACGGATACATCCTGCCAGAACTTGTCTGCCAGCAGCTTTTTCTGCTCGCGCAGAACAGCCGAGATGGAGCCCACCGCACGGCGGCGCTGACGGTTGGTTTCGAGGATTTTGAACTCGACATTTTTACGCATAAGCTGGTTCAGGTCGCCGTCGCGGGGTACCCCTGTCTGCGAAGCGGGGATAAAGACCCGTACGCCGCTGGTTGCCGCCAGCACGCCGCCGCGCACAACCTCGACCACTACACCACTGAGAACCTCGTCGGTTTCTGAGGCGTTCATAACCTTCTCAAATCCGGCAACGGCATCCAGACGTTTTTTCGAGAGCATCACGGTGCCTTCAACATCGTTGACGCGCACTACCATCAGCTCAATCTCGTCGCCTATTTTAACGACGTCTTCGGGCTTAGCGTTGGGGTCGTCGGTCAGCTCATGCAGGGGCACATAACCTGCATGCTTGGTGCCCATGTCAACCGAAATCTCGTTGGGCGCAATGCCGGTGACGACTGCGGTTACCTTCTCTCCGTTATATGTACTTTTGAAGGACTGCTCCAGCAACTCCTCAAAGCTAAGCTCAGTCTGGTTGTTCTCAATGTTGCTCATGGTTTCCTGTACCTCCTTAATTATGCAAGCCGGTGTCGAAGCGCCGGCAGTAACACCTATGGCAGTGGCACCTGTAAAATCGATCTGCTCTAAGTCGGCGGCGCTCTCAATCAGCACCGAGGGGCAATGCGCTTTGCAGATATCGTAAAGCTTTGCGGTGTTGGAGCTGTTGCGCCCGCCCACGATAATCATCAGGTCGGATTCCCGGGCAAGCTCGTCCGCTTCGCGCTGGCGTTTAACCGTAGCATTACATATTGTATCAAAGATAGTGAAGTTTGTATACACCTTTTTTAGTGTTTCTACGCAGTTTTCCCACTCTGTTGTATTATATGTGGTTTGAGCCACCAATACAAGAGGTTTTTTAGCCAAATTTTTGTTGTTTTGAAGCAGTTTTTCCAAATCCGCGGCGTCTGCAAAGACAAAATACTCCCCCAGGCAGTGCCCCGTAATCCCCTGTATTTCGGGGTGGGCGCTATCCCCCGCTATCAGCACGGTGCTGCCCTGCCGGCCCGCATCGGCGACAATGGCGTGGATTTTTGCCACATAAGGGCAGGTCGCGTCGGCATACCGGCACCCCAGCTCCTCCAGCCGCCGGTAGACCTCCTGCCCTACCCCGTGGGAGCGTATCACCACCAGCCGGTCGTCGGTGTTCTGCGCGGGGTCGTCGATAACAGTGACCCCCAGCTCCTCCAACTGGCCGACGATGAAGGGGTTGTGGATAATCGGCCCCAGGGTACAGACCCCGCCCGGCAGCCTTGCCTGCTCAAAGGCGATTTTCACCGCCCGGTCTACCCCAAAGCAGAAGCCGGCGGTTTTTGCAATCTTAATCTTCAACCGGCGCCTCCTGCCTGCCGCTGAGGGTGAGAATCTCCCCCCAAATGCGTTTGGTAGCCCGCTTAATCTGTGTGGGGCTCTCTTCGGTGAGGCCCAGCTCGCTGTTGGGAATCACCGGCCCGAAGCGAACGGTTATCCTGGCCCAGAGCCGCATTTTCCCCTCAATCTCGATGCCGCAGGGCAGGATACCCGCCCCGGTCATTTTGGCGATGAGAGCCGCCCCCGATTTGGGCCGCAACGGCTTGCCGTCCTTGGAGCGGGTGCCTTCGGGGAAGATGCCCAGCACCCCGCCGCCGCGCAGTATCTCCACCGAACGGTCGATGGCGCCGGAGTCGCCCTTGCCGCGCTCTACCGGGAAGGCCCCCAGCCAGTTCAGCAGCGCCCGCAGCAGCGGGTTGCGAAACAGCTCGGCCTTGGCCATATAGAACACCTGCTGCCGCAGACCCATGGCCAAAAAGAAGGGGTCGAGCAGGCTGACGTGGTTGGCAGCCACAATCACCCCGCCGGAAGCCGGAGCGTGCTCTCTTCCTTCAAAACGCACTCTGAAAAACAGCGGAAACAGGGCGCAAATCAGGCCCCGGGCAAAACCATAAAAGCTCATTTGAGTCTTTCCTTTACATGATTGATAATCAACCGCACCGACTGCTCAAAGCTGTTGCCGGTGGTATCGATAAGGCAGGCGTCCTGCGCCTGACGCAGCGGAGCTGCCGCGCGGTGGGTGTCGTTATAATCCCGCTGGATGACCTCTGCCAGCAGCGCTTCATAGTCCACCTCGGTGCCCTGCTGGGCCAGCTGCTGCTGGCGGCGGGCGGCTCTATCCTCGGGGGTAGCGGTGAGAAATATCTTCACCTTTGCCTCGGGCAGCACCACCGTGCCGATATCCCGGCCGTCCATCACCACGTTGTTGTTGCGGGCGATGCTGCGCTGCAGCTCAAACAGGAAATCCCGCACCCCCTGTATGCTCGAAACATTGGAGGCGGCCATCGAGGCTCCCCCTACCCGGATGGCCTGTGACACGTCCTCGCCGTTGAGATAGACCCGCTGCTCCCCTTCAACATGCCGAAGCTCCACCGTGATTTGGGGCAGCAGCGCCAATACCGCCGCTTCGTCCCGGGTATCGACACCCTGCCGCAGGCCGTAGAGGCCTACCGCCCGGTAAAGTGCGCCGGTATCTACATAGATAAAGCCCAGCTCGCGGGCTACCGCGCGGGCTATGGTGCTTTTTCCGGCCCCCGCCGGCCCGTCGATTGCAATTGCTGTCATGGGTTTTCCTCCTGTGTGGGATGGGATAAGGCAGCGCCCGCGCCGCCGGGGGGGTACTGTTCCGCCCTCTGCCTACAAGGCAGCGGCATCCGCGCCGTCGATGAGGGTTTGGGCAGCCAAACTACAGTCCTGCCCTCCCCCGCCGCAGACGGGGAGGAAACAAAGCCTTCAGTCTACTGAACGGCGGCATCCGCGCCGTTGACGAGGGCTTGGGCGGCCAAATAAGCGGTGGAAAAGGCAATCTGCAGGTTGTAGCCGCCGGTGGTTGCGTCCACATCGATGACCTCGCCCGCAAAGTACAGCCCCTGCACCAGCTTGGACTGCATGGTGCGGGGGTCCAGCTCGTTTACCGCGACGCCCCCCGCCGTCACCACCGCTTCCTCCACCGGGCGCAGGGCGCGGGGGGTAACGGGCAGCGCTTTTATCAGGTCGCAGAGCCCCTGCCGCTGCTGCCGGGTGAGCTGGTTAATCTTGGTGTCGGCAGCGATGCCCGATAGCTGGATGACGACCGGTATCAGGCTTTTGGGCAGCAGCTCGTCCAGCGAGTTGGCAAGGTTTTTATTCAGCCTGGCTTCAAAATCCCGCAGCAGCCGGGCGTCCAACTGCTGGTGGGTCAGGCCGGGCTTGAGGTCGATGGTGAGGTGGAACCCCTTCACCGTCTGCATATAAGAGGTGGCGGTCAGCACCAGCGGCCCCGAGACGCCGAAATGGGTAAAGAGCATCTCGCCCAGCTCGCTGTAGACCGGGCGTCTGGCCCCTGCCTTGTGCAGCGTCAGGGTGACGTTTTTCAGCGAAAGCCCCGCAAGCTGGGCGCACCAGTCCTCGGCGGTTTCGATGGGCACCAGCGACGGCCGCGGCGGGATAACGGTATGTCCCGCCCCCTGCGCCAGCCGGTAGCCGCTGCCGTCCGAGCCGGTGCGGGGGTAGCTTTTGCCCCCGGTGGCCACCACCACTGCGCCAGCCTCGAAGGACTGGCCCCCGGCGCACTGCACCCCGGCGGCCCTGTCGTCACGCAGGGTGATGCGGCGGCAGTCGGCCCGCAAAAGCTCGGCCCCGGATTCGGTGGCAAAGGCCACGAGGGCGGCCACCACATCCAGCGAACGGTCGCTGACCGGGAAAACCCGGCCCCCCCGCTCGGTTTTCAGCGGCACCCCAAGCTCCTCGAAAAAGGCGATGGTCTGCCGGGGGGGAAAGGCGTTGAGGGCGCTGTACAGAAAGCGGGGGTTTGTCCGCACCTTACGCAGAAACGCGTCGGGGTCACAGTCGTTGGTCAGGTTGCAGCGGCCCTTGCCGGTAATCATCAGCTTGCGCCCCGGGCGGTCGCTGTGCTCGAGTATCAGCACCCGCAGCCCCGAACGGGCCGCAAGACCGCCGCAGAGCAGCCCGGCCGCGCCCGCGCCCACCACTACGGCGTCATATCGCTGCACTATTTCTGTTCCTCCGACTTTTCATATACATTATATTCTTCCCAGATATACTCCAGCTTATGGTAGGTGTTTGCGATTTCATCCCGGTTTTTCAGCCCCACCGCCACAATCAGGGCGTTGATGAGGCTGAGGGGGGCCACCAGCGAATCCACAAAGGAGGCCATATCGCTGCGGGCCAGCAGCAGATGGTCGGCATGCTCGGCCAGCGGCGAGGTGAGGGAATCGGTTATCGCCACCACCTTGGCCCCGCAGCTTTTGGCATAGCGGGCGGCCGAAACGGTGCGGCGCGAGTAGCGGGGAAAGCTGATGGCGATAAAGACGTCGTCCTTGCCGATGCGCAGCATCTGCTCAAACATTTCGCTGACGCTGCTGGTGCTGATCAGGCGGACGTCGGGGAATATGTGGTTAAAGTAGAAGCCCAAAAAGCCCGCCAGCGCGGAGGAGCTGCGCACCCCGAGGATATAGATATCCTTGGATGAGGTAATGGTTTCCACCGCGTCGTTGAAATCCTCCTTCGAGGTTTCCTCCAGGGTGCGGCGTATCTTGTCCACATCCAAATTAAGCACCTTGCTGAGCACGTCGGTGCTGCCAATCTGCTCGTTGGTGACCTCCATGCGCTGCACCGAGGTCAGCCGGTTGCGGATGAGCTCTTGCAGGTTTCGCTGCAACTGGGGGTAGCCCTCAAAACCCACCTCGGAGGCAAAGCGCACCACGGTGGATTCGCTGACCCCTACCGTAGCGCCCAATTTAGAGGCCGTCATAAAGGCGGCCTTGTCGTAATGGTCTATCAAAAAACGGGCTATCAGCTTCTGCCCCTTGGAATACTGGGGCATCTCCATGCTGATTTTGCTTAGCAAATCCCTGTTCATTATTATCACCTCTGTACCCATCATTCTACCGTTTTATGCTGCAAAAATCAAGGCATTGGCTGTGCAAAGGCAAAAAAAATGCAGGATTTTCTGAAAACCCTTGCATTTTCTTTTTATGTTGGAGGCAACACCGCACAAATCTAAGTGCTTTGGCGCGCCGGCGGATTTTTTGTCAGATAAAACAAAAACCGCAGGGAATACTGGGTGTATTCGCGAGGATTTTTGTGAAAGCTCACGGAAAATCCGCAAGCGACAGAGTGCTTAAGGCGGCAGCCGTGAATTGTGCGGTATTGCCTTAAGCCGGGGCAGGCATTGGCCCCGCCCGCCTGCCCGGCGGGCCGCCGGTATCAGATAAGCACGGGCTGCATCTGCACCTTGTTGAGCGCGCTGTAGAGTGCCGGGGCCAGCATATCGAAATCGAACACCACCGAACAGGGCTTGCCGGTGGGGTTATCCTGCTTCATGGGAATAAAATAGATGTTCTTGGCGTTCATCAGCAGGCCGATGTTTTTGGCCGAGCCGCCCAGCGCGTCGTTGGTGGAAACCCCGATGAGCACCGGCTTTTGGTTGCGCAGATGGGCCTTGACCGCCATGGTGACACTGCTGTCGGTGACGCCGCCCGCCAGTTTGCCCAGCGTGTTGCCGGTGCAGGGGGCCAGCACGATGATATCCAGATAGTTGCGGGGCCCGATGGGTTCTGCCTGCACAATGCTATGGATAATCTCTTCTTTGCCGCTGATTTCTTTTATCTGCCTGCGAAAGTCCTCCGCCTTGCCGAAGCGGGTATCGGTGGCATAGGCGTAGTCGGACATAATCGGGTATATGTCGTAACCCTGCTCCACCAGATTGCGCATCTGAACCAGAACCGGGTCAAAGGTACAGAAGGAGCCGCACAGGGCAAACCCTACCTTAACAGCCTCCATCTCACAGCCCCCTTTCATCCAAAATGTTCAAAATTGTATCTTTGATGGCCTCGCCGGCAAATACCGGCGCCACCTTGCCGGGCAGCGAAAGCGCCCAGATGGTTTTTATCCCAAGGCAGCGGGCGGTTTCAAAATCCACCCCGCCGGGCTTTGAGGCAAGGTCGATGACCAGACAGTTGCGGGAAAGCCGTGAAAGGATGCCTTCATCCAGCACCACCGCCGGGATGGTGTTAAACACCAAATCGGCCTCGCAGGCGACGTCCTCCAGCAACGAAATATGTATCGCCCTGCAATGGTAAATCTCAATCCAGGCAAGGTCGCTGTATTTGCGGGCCGCAACCGTCACATTTGCCCCCATGGCCACCAAAATCCGCGCCAGCACCTTGGCTATTCTGCCAAAGCCGGTGATGAGTATGTTGCGCCCAAAGATGGTGGTGGGCAGCTCGTTCATGGCGATGGCGATGGCCCCTTCCGCGGTGGGCACCGAGTTGAGCACCGCGAGCTCTTCCCGCTCGAGGTAGTCTATCAGCTCGACCCCCGCGCTGCGGGCGGCGGCGGCAATCTCTGCCGTAACCCTGCCCCCCATCACCACAGCCCCCGGCTCCACTGCTCTAAAACACTTGGCCAGCTCCAGCTCCTGCAATCCAAAGGGCGCATTGACCGTTTGGCCATCCAGCGAGATGGGCAGCGGCAGCACCACCACATTCGCGGCGCCCAGCGCCTCCTTATATCCCGCGGTAGAAACAACCTTGGACGACAGCTCTACCTCCTTATCAAAAAGTACGCCGTATACCCGGTAGCCCCGCTGGGCCAGCCGGTTGGCCAGATGCGCCTGCCGAAGGTCGCCGCCAATGACGGCAAATATTTTTTCCTGCATGAAAATCCCCCCAATATTCTTGACCATGGTCACATCTGCCCCACCCCGTACAAGGGGGGCAAAGCGCTGTTCACATCCCGCTTTCCTTATAAATAAGGGCTATACCATACTATGAGAGCAAAGGGTATTGAGTGAAAAGCCGCGGCTGCCCTGCCGAAGGGCTGTTTACCGCCTGATATTGCGGGTTTTGGGGGTAAAAGGCCGAAAACTGGCGCCCCTTTGCAGGGGCATTTTGCTGGCGGCGGGCTAAAAAATATGGTATACTTTTCTTAATAAACCCGGCGGCTTTTGGGCGGGCTTGCCCGTGCCGCCTGTTATCCCGCGCAAAAGGCGCAGGCAAAAACGAAGGGACAGGTGAAGAAAATGAAGAAGATTGGGTTTATCGGCGTGGGCATCATGGGCAAATCGATGGTGCGCAACCTGATGAAGCGGGACTATGAGCTTTCTATCTACGCCAGAAACAGGGCCAAGGTGGAGGATGTTATCGCCGAGGGTGCGGTGTTTCACCCCAGCATCGCCCAGTGTGTGGCGGATTGCGACGCGGTCATTACCATCGTGGGCATGCCCAGCGATGTGGAGCAGGTTTATCTGGGTGAGGACGGCATACTGGCCCATGCCAAGGCGGGGGCGTATGTCATCGATATGACCACCTCCAGCCCCAAGCTGGCGGCGGCCATCTATGAGCGGGCCAAACAGAAAGGGCTGCGGGCGCTGGACGCCCCGGTCACCGGCGGCGATACCGGCGCCAAAAACGGCACCCTTGCCATACTGGTGGGCGGCGACCAGCCCGACTTTAACGCCTGCCTGCCCCTCTTTGAGGCCATGGGGCAGAATATCCGGTATCAGGGGCCCGCGGGCTGCGGGCAGCACGCCAAGATGGCCAACCAGATTATGATTGCGGGCACCATCTCGGGCCTGTGCGAGGCGCTGACCTATGCCCGTGCAAAGGGGCTGGACCTGCCGACGCTGCTGGCTTCGGTATCCACCGGCGCGGCCGCCAGCAAGCAGTTGGACGCAAATGCGCCCAAGATTTTAGCACAGGATTATGACCCCGGGTTTTTCATTAAGCATTTTATTAAGGATATGAAGCTGGCGCAGGAGGAGGCGGGCGACAGCGGCCTGAGCCTCGAGGTGCTGGCCACCGCGCTGGCCAATTACGAGGGCCTTGCGCAGCAGGGCTATGGCGATTTGGGAACACAGGCGCTGATAAAGCATTACGAGCGGTAGAGGCTATACAGCGATAAGTGTGCACCAAAGAGCGGCTCGGTGACTTTTGGCGCAGACTAAAACGGGCGTAAACCTTGTAAGGTTTACGCCCGTTTACTATTGTAGAGTCAACACACTGCAAACTGTTGGGTCGGGTAGCCGAAAACCGCACAGCAAAAGATAACGGGGGCCGATGTACCGGTGATAGTTCTTATTCCTTGCTGCGCTTTTTTAGCACCACGGCGAGGATAACGCCGGTAATCATCATCACGATACCCACCACCATCATCGCCGTGCCCATTACAGAAACAGGGTTGTTGGCCGCTATATCAGCGAAGAAATCATCCATCTGGGTTTCCTGCTGCTCAAAAAAGTCGCCGCCTCCCTCGAAAAAACCGCCGCCGGGCATCCCCCCAAGGCTACCGGTGAGCATTCTGCGCACAAGGTATCGCGCCAGCGCGCCCATGCCCGCGACCCCCGCGCCCATCACAGCCAGATAGACGCCAAACAGCCATCCGTAGCGGCGCAGCAGGCGGCCAATCGTCCCCGGCAGCGCGTCTACCCAGGTGGCCCTGGCCTCCGGCTGAAGCATGTCCGCGGCAGGCCCGGCGGCCTTTTCCTCCACCGGCGGGGCATCGCTGAGCAGCCAATCGGTCGTTACGCCAAAGGTCTCGGCCAAAAGCAGCAGCTTATTGACCTCGGGTACCGCCTCCCCTGTTTCCCATTTGCTGACCGACTGGCGGGATACCCCCAACCGCTCGGCCAGCGCCTCCTGAGATAGCCCGGCCTTTTTGCGGCAATATAGTATTTTTTCTTGCAGCTTCATAATGAACTCCTTTCGGTTGATGGTTTGGTGCCAGCTTACCAGCCAAAGTGGTTGCGGAGCAACCGACAGGAGCTTGAAAAAGCGCAACCGGCAGTTGCGGCACAGGCAAAAGCCCTTTCTATTTACTAATTTTAAGGCCTGTTGCAACCCTCAATTGGGGTTTTATATTATTTGTAGGTTAGGCCGAAATTTGCCTGCGCGGCGCAATAAGCGCCGTGCCGGCCCTGTACCCCGCCCTGTATCCGCATAGGGCCTAAGCCAAAACAGCTTAAGCCCTTTTGCTGTTGTGTGGGCAGCGCGACGCCGAGAGGCCGAGGGCTTTTCACCTTAAAAGATGCCGGGCAGCCAGTGGGCCAAGGCCAGCCCTGCCGCAAAGGAGGCTCCGTTGGCAACTAATGCGTAGACCCAGGGTTTCCAGCCGGGAACCCTTTCTGTACCATAGCTCCCCAGATGCTGCGTGTACAGAGCCGCTTCAATGAGGAATACCACAAGCTCCAGCAGGATGTAGAACATGACAAATGCCAGCGGGCCGGAGCGGTAATTGATAATATGGAGGGTCAGGTTGAGGGCAACCTGTGTCACGATATTGACCAGCACAATGAAGCGGAACTGCCTTTTTTGCCGAAAACCGAACAGAAGCGCTATTGCCAGCTCGATGGCGATGGTCAGCAAAATACGGACCAGCAGCGGGAAAATTTCGTCGGTGTAGTCGTGGGATTTTGCTACGGTCATCCCGGCAGCCTGTGGGGCCGGGGAAACCTCGGCGGCAAAATAGCTGTGGAAGGCGTAGCTCTCGTAGCTTTGGCCGCTGACAATAAAGCGGTCTGTTTCGGGGAAGTACAGCAGGATTTTAAATTCGTGCGGCGGGTAGTAGGTCCATTTAAACTGCTGAGTTTGGGAACAGTCCTGAAAAAACTGGAGGAAATAAAAGCCGTCCGCATCCTCATACTGCACAAACTTCAGAAAGATATCGTATTCCTCGTCCTCTTCCTGATAGCGCATATACTCCTGATTGCTGCCGGACAGCGCCGTATGCGGGCCGGTGGATTTGACGCGGGAGAGGAGGGTGGCATAATAATGCTGCCCCTCAAGGCCGCTGAAATCCACCACTACCGATGGCTTCGGCCCCATATCCGCGTGGGCTGTCAGGGGGAATATCCATAGGATTGCAAAAGCGCATATCAATATCGAAACCGCTTTTTTCACGCTGCACCCTCCTCGCCAAAATGCTGTCTGTTTACTTTTCAACCATAGCACAGTTTGCCCCATAAGAAAAGACGCAGCCCTCCATTTTGTGGGGAGCAGCGCCTTGTCTGGGCAGATCGGGGTATAGTTGCCGCGTGTTTGTTGCCGCTCTATGGCCCGCCCGGCAGGGGCGTATCGGTCAGGCTATCGACATTTGGAAAGGTAGGACTCATAGGTGTATCTCAGCCGCTTCTGGGTGGAAGTCCCGTAGTTGATGGCCTCGGCCGGGCAACGGTGCAGGCAGCGCAGGCAGTGGTCGCATTTTGGCAGCGCCCAAAGGGGTTTGTTGCCGCTCATCTCAATCGCGCCTACCGGGCAACCTTTCATGCACAGCCCGCAGCCGATGCAGGCATCGCTGACGTTAAAGGGCGAGGTGGTTCGGGCTTTTTCATAGGACGCATGCATCATGGGCGTTATTGCCCGGATAAACCGATTGCTGCGGTAAGGCTTCTGCTCCCCCGCGATAATGTTATCAAGGGCTTTTTCTGCGCGGAGCAGCCTCCTTTTCTGCGCCCCAAAGGACGGCACATTATGTAAGACCGAGTAGTTGGTAACCATGACGAGGGGGTAGAAGGTGGGCTTGGGAAGCCCTTTTTCCAAAAGTAAGCTTTCTATCGGTACATCCGCGCCGCCCATATAGCCGCCGCAGGTGATAACGACCGCGATTTTGCTGACATTGCGAAACTCGCTCTGCCGGACAAAGGCTTCCATCCGGTTGGAGATGCCCCAAAAGCAGTTGAAGGTCACCAGCCACAGGGTTTCGCCATCCTCCATATGAAATAAGGAGGGCAGCCCGGGGGCGCAAATGTCAACAAGGGCGCCTCCAAAGGCCTCGTGTATTTTTAGAGCGACATGTTTGGAATTGCCGGTTGCGCTATAATATATGACCATTGGAGCACTCCCCTTTTGCTTTCATTATAGCAAAAAAGCATAGCCCCCCACAAGGAAGGCTATGTCTTTTTATTGGAGAACAATACCCCCCGATGTAGAAAACCAACTACATCAGGGGGTATTGTTATGAAAAAACGAAAATGGTTACCGCTGCACCCGGCCCGAGGCGTTCCCTGCTGCCAGAGATTCTACCTCCTGCACCGAGAGCAGGCTGAAATCGTGCTCGATGGAGTGCTTGAGGCAGGAGGCAGCCACAGCGAAGTTGATGGCTTTTTGGCTGTCGTATCCCTGAAGCTGGGCGTAAATCAGAGCGCCGCCAAAGGAGTCTCCGCCGCCTACGCGGTCGACAATATGCACGGTGTAGTTGGGCGCAAAGAAGGCCTCTTTGCCGCTGTAGAGCATGCCCGACCAATTGTTGTCACTGGCCGAGAGGCTGCCCCGCAGGGTAATGGCCACTTGGCGAAAGCCAAAGCGGCTGGTCAGCTGCTCGGCCACAGACACATATCCCTCCTGGCTGAGCTTGCCTGTCTGAATGTCGGTGGCCTGCGCCCGGATGCCGAACACATCCATGGCGTCCTCCTCGTTGGCGATGCACAGATCCACAAAGGGCATCAGCTCGCCCATGGTTTTGCCGGCCTCCTCGCGGGACCATAGCTTTTTTCGGTAGTTGAGGTCACAGCTTACCGTAATGCCCTTTGCCTTGGCGGTCTGGCAGGCCTTGAGGCAGATTTGGGGCAGGTTGCCCCCCAGCGCCGGGGTGATACCGGTAAAGTGGAACCAGTCGGCGTCCTGGAAAATCTTATCCCAGTCAAAGTCATCCTCGGACGCTGTGGCAATGGAGGACCCGGCCCGGTCGTAGATGACCTTGGAGGCCCGCTGGGAGGCTCCCTTTTCTACGAAGTAGATGCCCAGACGGTCGCCGCCACGCACCACGCTTGCGGTATCCACGCCGTAGCGCCGCAGCTCGTTGACGGCGCATTGGCCGATTTCGTGGCCGGGCACCCGGGTCACATATGCGGCGTCAATGCCATAGTTTGAGAGCGCCACCGCCACATTGGCCTCGCCTCCGGCGTAGGTAGCCTCAAACTCTTGGGCCTGAACAAAGCGCAGATACCCCTTGGGGTTGAGGCGCATCATAATTTCTCCAAAACAGACGACACGTTTCACGGTTGGACTCCTTCCTTTGCGGCGCGCACATACTCTTTGGCCAGTGCGGTAATTTTTTCAAACTCATTGTTGGCAATCCACTGGCTGTTGACCAGTCTGCCGCCGATACCGGCGCCCAAGGCTCCCGCCTTGAGATAATCGGCCAGATTTTTCTCGTCGATGCCCCCTACCGCCAAAAACCGCAGGTGGCTCAGAGGCGCTTTTACCGCCTTGATGTAGCCGGGGCCCAGACTGGTGACCGGAAACAGCTTGATAAAATCCGCGCCGGCCTGATGGGCGGCCATGGCCTCGGTGGGTGTGAGCGCCCCGGGGATAGACACCAGATTTCTTTCCCGGGTGGCCTTAATTACCTGAGGGTCGGCGTTGGGAGAAATGATGTATTTTGCCCCCGCCTCGCCAGCCATGTGAACCTGCCCGGGGGTGAGCACCGTACCTGCCCCGACGATGACGCCGCCGGCCAGTTGGTCGGCGATTTGGGCGATGGCTTGGGCGGTTTTGGGCCAGCTGTCGGGGGCTTTTTGGTCAAAAGTGACCTCCACCAGAGAAATGCCGCCCTCCATGAGGGCGCGGGCCACGGGCAGCACCTTTTCGGGCTGTGCGCCCCGCACAATGGCTATAATCTTATGCTCTAAAATGGCATTGATGACTGTTTGGCGCATCGGTACCTCCTTTACCACTCAGCGATGGAGCCGTCGGCATGCCGCCAGACCGGGTTTCTCCACCGATGATTGTGTTCTGCCTCCGCCAGAATAATCTCTTCATCCAGCTCGATGCCCAAGCCCGCCCGGACAGTGGGCTTCATGTTGCCTTCTGTAATGGCGAAGTCTTCCTTGTTGACCACATAATCCATAAGGCCGTAGCCCACGTTGTAGTGGATACCGGCGCTCTGTTCCTGAATGACCGCGTTGTAGCTGGTGAAATCCACAGCCAGACAGGCGGAAAGGGCCACCGGGCCCAAGGGGCAGTGGGGGGCCAGCGCGATGTCGTGGCATTCGGCCATGGCCGCAATTTTGCGCACCTCGGTGATGCCCCCGGCATGGGAGAGGTCGGGCTGTATGATATCCACCCCTCCAATCTGCAGCAGACGCTTGAAATCCCACCGGGAGTACAGGCGCTCCCCTGTTGCAATGGGGATGTTGCAGGCGGCGGCGATTTCAGGGAATGCCTCCATGTTATCCGAAAGCACCGGCTCCTCGATAAACATGGGGTCGAATTCCTCCAGCTTTTTGGCCAGCACCTTGGCCATGGGGCGGTGAACCCTGCCGTGGAAGTCGACGGCGATGCCAAAGCCCTTGCCCACGGCCTGACGAATCGAGGCCACACGCTCCAGCACGGCGTCTATTTTATCGTGGCTGTCCAGAAACTGCAGCTCCTCGGTGGCATTCATCTTAATTGCCTGATAGCCCTGCCGTTTCTTTTCCAGCGCGGCCGCAGCTACATCCGAGGGTCTGTCGCCGCCAATCCAGCAGTAGGTTTTGATGCGGTCGCGGCAGCGGCCTCCCAGCAAATCGTGTATGGGGGCGTTGTAGACCTTGCCCTTGATATCCCACAGGGCCTGGTCGATACCTGCTATCGCGCTCATGAGGACGGGGCCGCCGCGGTAGAAGGCCGCCCGGTACAGGGTGGACCAGATATCCTCGATTTGCAGGGGGTCCCTGCCAATCAGGTAGTCGCTCATCTCTTCCACAGCGGCCCGGACAGTATCGGCCTTGCCTTCGATGACGGGCTCGCCCCATCCGGTGACGCCGAGGTCGGTTTCCATTTTGAGAAAGCACCAGCGCGGACGGACATTGTAGGTAGTTATACGGGTTATTTTCATGGTAGTCACGCCTGTGAGGCGGCTTTCCTCCGTTCACGTGATTTTTTGTAGAAGGGCCAGACAATGGTAAAGAGAGAAATAAGCAGGAAAAGGGCGCTGATGGGCCGGGTGGCAAAGGTGGCAAAGCTGCCTTCGGAGAGAATCAGGGCCCGGCGCATGTTTTCCTCGGCCAGGGGGCCCAGCACAAGGGCGATGACCACGGGGGTGAGGGGGAACTGAAACTTGCGCAGGAAGTACCCCCCGATGCCGAAGAGCACCATGATGAGAATGTCGTTGGTGGTGTTGTTGCCCGCATAGGCGCCGATGACGCACAGAACCAGCAGGACGGGAAGCAGAATCTGCTGGGATACCCGGGTGACCTGCACAAAACCCTGAATGAAGATTTTCCCCTGCAGCAGCATGAACACATTGACGATGAGCAGGCCAATCATAATGCTGTAAACCCAGTGCTGCTGCTCCACAAAGAGCTGGGGGCCGGGCACAATGCCCTGCATCATCAGGGCGCCCACCAGAATGGCGGTAACCGTATCCCCGGGAATGCCAAGGGTGAGCAGCGGAATCATAGCCGAGCCGGTTACGGCGTTGTTGGCGCTTTCGGGGGCGATGATGCCGTCGATGTGGCCGGTGCCGAATAGCTCGGGGGTTTTGGAACAGCGCTGGGCCTCGTTGTAGCTCATAAAGGCGGCAATGCCAGCTCCCGTACCCGGCACAGCCCCTACAAAGGAGCCGATGAGGCTGGATTTTACCAGAGTCTTGGTATAGGAAAAGAATTCCTTCACCGAAACGGCTTCCTTTTTGTACTGCATGGCGGCGCCGCGTTTTTCCTTGCCTGCCTTTATCTTCACCAGCAGCTCGCTGACGGCAAACAGGCCGACCATGGCGGGAATCATGGTGATGCCGCCCCATAGGGCGTTAATCCCAAAGGTAAACCGGACATTACCCGAGATTTTATCAACCCCCACCGTGGTGAAGAGAAGCCCCAGGCTGCCCATAAGCAGCCCCTTGCCCAGAGATTTGCCGCTGATGCCCGAGATGATGGTCAGCCCGAACACCGCAAGACTGAAGTATTCGGCGGGCCCGAACTGCAGCGCCAGCTTGGCCAGCTGCGGGGCAACGAACAGCAGGAGCAGGGCGCTTAAAATGCCGCCAAAAGCGGATGCCTTGAGGGCGACGTCCAGCGCAAGCCCCGCATGGCCCTTTTCCGCCAGCGTATTGCCGTCCAACAGGGTGGCTGCTGCTGCGGGCGTGCCCGGCGTTTTGATGAGAATAGCCGTAATCGAGCCGCCATAAACGGCCCCGCAGTAAGCGCCCAGCAAAAGCAGTACCCCGGTGACCGAATCCATACCGTAGGTTAGGGGCAGCAGAAGCGCCACCCCGATGGCGGAGGTGAGCCCCGGCAAAGCGCCCACCATAATGCCGGCGGCAAGGCCAATGTTCATAAAAAGCAGATTGTTCCAGGTAAGCAGTGACGCAAGGGTATTTCCAAAAAACTCCATTCTTTTCCCTCCTACAGCTGAACCAGTAATAGATAGCGGAAGATACAGTAGAGCACACCGCTGGCCACATATACGGCGATATAGGAGGTGACCTTGCGTACCCCTTGCAGCAGCAGCACTGCTGTGACGGAGAGAGCCGTAGCCGGGATAAAGCCGATGGGCTTAATGATGAAAGCGTAGATAACCATAATGGCCATCATGGCGACGACGCGCAGGGTGCCGGCTCGGTCGCTTTCGGGCACGGTTTCCTCATCGTCCTCTCCGGCCTCTTTGGCGTCGGCTTGCTGCACGGCGGGCTGCACCGATGCGGCGGCTACCCGGCGGCTGCTCAGCCAGGTGGTCAGGGCGCTGCACCCGCCAATGACAATGAACATCAGGGCAATCATCCGTGGGAACAGACGGGAGTCGATTTGAAAGCCCGCCTTACCCGCGATGAGCTGTGGCGTGGCAAACCACAGGATGATGCCAAACAGGGCGAAGGCCCCGAAGAATATCAAGTCGTACCGTGTCTTCTTAGCCATGTGCGGCCCTCCTAAATCATCCAGTCGCAATAGGGGTTGTGCACCGTCTTGCGGCCGGGTATGGATAATATTCGTTCTCTGGGCAAAACGCCACACCGCTGGGCCCACCCGTAATACAGGGTCACCAGCTCCTCCAGAACTTGGCCCTGCTCCAGAGCCAAATCGTTAAGCTCACAGCGGTCGGCCTCCAAGTCGTAGAGCTCCCAGGCCTTGGGGTATTCGCAGACCGCCTTCCATCTGCCCTTGCGCACTCCCCCGTTGCCCTGATGCTCCCAAAACAGGGGGCGCTGCTCCTGATGCTGCTCAAAGAGGCTGTGCCCCTCCAGTGGAATGATGCTTTGGCCCTGACAGCTCTCGGGATACTCCGCACCGGTGACCCCGTAGATGGTGGCGGCGATATCGGTCATCTGGCCCGGCTGGTGAGACACAGCGCCAGCCCGCGCCTGCGCCCCCCGCACAATCAGCGGTGTGGCAATGCCGCCCTCGTGTACCCAGGACTTGTAGAGGCGGAAGGGGGCGTTGGATAGATTGGCCCAGTGGGTGTAGGTCTGGAAGGTCTCCTCGCCGCCGGGGGTGATATCCCGGTGGT
>JAEWWW010000073.1 GCA_023396215.1 Bacillota bacterium
GAAGGGAATATTTGGGGCCGCCAAGCAAACGTTTCAGGCCCAGTTTATTTACTTGAGCGACAGCGATGATGATCCGGTAGTGGATGAAGGCTATCTCACCTGGTATGATGCCAGAGAGGCTCATCCGACACGCACTGAATTCAGAATGTATTTTCCCACGACTCTGGTTTCTGTTTGTGCGGCAGCCGGCGATGAATTGTTTATTGGCTTGAAACATGATAACACTGTTTTAGTCGTTATAGCAGAAGGTGGTTCTACCATTGGCAATCAGTTGCGGTGGCTGTTTGGCCTCGAGGAATCTGCCAAATTTTCTGTCAGAGAAGATTTAAGCAGCGAGCAAGATCGGCTTGCCTTTACCTCAAGATTAATACTTGAGCAGTTAGGTATAAAAATAGAAACAAGTGAAACGGATTACCTTGAAGAAATGCTGCGGCTATTTGAAGGCAGCTTTCCCTCTACCAGAGATTTCTCGGCATTTGCCAGGTCCACCCTGAAGGATTTACACCCCGGGGATAATCCGGATGTGGTGCTAATGGGGTGGATGGAGCGCGAGGAAATACTGTTTCGCACACTGGAAAAGCATCTTATCTCTGATCAACTATCCAAGGGGTTTGATGGTGATGTTGACCGGTTCCTCAAATTTTCCTTATCAGTACACAACAGAAGAAAAAGCAGGGCAGGCCAAGCGCTGGAAAACCATGTGGAACAGCTTTTTATCTATCGCAGCATCCAGTATGACAGAACAAAAATAACTGAAAATAAGTCAAAGCCTGATTTTATTTTTCCGAGCATACAATTATATCATGCACCAGAGTTTGATACCCAGCTTTTGACGATGCTGGGAGTAAAGAGCACCTGTAAAGATCGATGGCGGCAGGTTTTGTCAGAAGCCAATAGAATTACGAATAAACATCTGTTGACCTTGGAGGCCGCAATAAGCAGTAATCAGACCAAAGAAATGGAATGCAGTAATTTAAGACTGGTGGTTCCGACGTCTATACACAATACATATTCGGAGGCGCAACAGAAATGGCTGATGAACGTGACTGAATTTATAGAAATGGTGCAGTTCAGACAACAGGCCATATCCTGGCGATGACCGCAGATGGATATTAAGTCAAAGGAAGAGCGAAGCTCAAATATGGCCAGAATTCGGGCTAAGGATACTAAGCCTGAACTGTTTATACGTTCTGAGCTTCACAAACGCGGATACCGTTTCAAGGTTCATTCAAAGCTTGTAATGGGCATTCCAGATTTGTATTTTAGCAAAAAGCAAGTCGCGGTGTTTATACATGGCTGTTACTGGCACAGGCATCCTGGCTGTAAGTTTGCATACACACCCAAATCGAATGTGGAATTTTGGATAAAAAAATTTGACAGCAACATAAAGCGAGATCAAGCGGTCTTAAAAATACTACACGAAAAAGATATTCGTGTACTGATTATATGGGAATGCACTGTTAAAAACATGATATCGAATTCCCAGATTTGTGTGAATAAACTGAGTGCTGTTGAGGATTTTATAAACAACAATAAAGAGAAGTATTGCGAAGTGTAATATCAAAACCAGCAACATCCGCCCCGCCGGAGCCACGCTCCGCGCGGGGTTTTCCATCGCTTGGTGGCCCCTGCGCCACCGGCGGTGGGGTTTTGTATAATCCGACATATCCTTACGGTTTTGGGGATGAAAAAACTATAAAATTGAGGGTTGACTTTAGGGCTTTAAAGCCCTATACTACTTATAAGCTAAATAAATGAAGGGGAGATTGTGCAATGAAACGAATAAACAGCCAAAACGTTGCAAATATCCTTGGCTGGGCGGAGTCCGGCCGATTTAGCTATGCCTATTTTTACTTTATTTTTGCGTACAAAAATAAATAGGCAGGCAGCAGGACGATAAAAGCGGTACTCTATCTTGATTGGTACACAATCAGCGGTTCGCCTGCAAGGGGTGGCCGCTGTTTTTATATAAAAGCTCCGATTTTAACCCTTGCGCAATCCCTGTCCGGCCTTTTTCGCTCCGCCCGGGCCTGTTTATTCGCCCGGTACCGGCGCGGCTCTCTTTGCCGGGCACTACTCCGAACACCCGGCCCGACGGCTTTTCAAGCGGGCCTGCACAGAAGATTTACTTAGCCTATATGATGGAGGATTCATTTTATGAAAAAGATTTTATCCCTTGCCCTTGTCGCATTGATGGTTTTCTCGCTGGCAGCCTGCGGCGGCAATCAGGCCCCCAGCAGCCAGTCTGAGGCTCCCGGCAGCCAGGCCCCCTCCAGTGAGGCCCCCGCGCCTGCCGACAGCTATGTTGTGGGCATCAGCCAGCTGGTGCAGCACCCCGCCCTCGACGCAGCCACCAAGGGCTTTATCGACGCTCTCACCGAAAAGCTGGGCGACAAGGTGACCTTTGACAGCCAGAACGCTTCGGGCGACCCCGCCACCTGCGCGGTCATTGCCAACCAGTTTGTGTCTTCCAAGGTAGACCTGATTATGGCCAACGCCACCCCCGCCCTGCAGGCGGCACAGGCGGCCACCAGCACCATCCCCGTGCTGGGCACCTCGATTACCGACTACGGCACCGCCCTTGATATCGACGATTGGACCGGCGTAACCGGCACCAACATCTCGGGCACCTCCGACCTTGCGCCGCTGAACCAGCAGGCCGCGCTGTTCAAGGAGCTTTTCCCCGACGCCAAGAATGTGGGCATCCTCTACTGCTCGGCCGAGCCCAACTCCAAGTATCAGGCCAACGTCGTTGCCGGGCATTTGAAAGAGCTGGGCTACACCAGCAAGGAGTACACCTTCTCCGACTCCAACGACCTGCAGTCGGTAGCCGCCATGGCCGCTTCCGAGAGCGACGTTATCTATGTTCCCACCGATAACACCGCCGCCTCCAACACCGAGATTATCAAGAACGTCACCGTGCCCGCCAAGGTGCCGGTCATCGCCGGCGAAGAGGGCATCTGCAAAGGCACCGGCGTCGCCACCCTCTCCATCAGCTACTACGACCTGGGCTACGCCACCGGCGAGATGGCCTATGAAATCCTCGTGAACGGCGCCGACCCCGCAACCATGCAGGTGCGTTATGCGCCCAAGTTCACCAGAATGTACAACCCCGAAATCGCTCAGACGCTGGGCATCACCATCCCCGGCGGCTTTGAAGCCATCGACATGACCGCCTAAAACCTTATCATCATCGCTGTATCTGCCGGGGTATGCCGCTTTTGCGGCATACCCTCGCGCGGGTTTCGGCATCCCTCCCGTCCGACGTGGGCGAAAAAATCCCCCTTTATGCCTTCTCTCTGCATTCCCGAGGAGGTTTAAGAAAGGAAACCGCTATGGAACTGCTTCAATATTTCCTCTCCTTAAAACCCGCCAACCTGCTGACAGCACTGCCGGGCAATACCGCACAGGGCCTTCTGTGGGGCATCATGGCGCTGGGGGTGTTCATCACCTTTCGCTTGCTGGATTTTGCAGACCTGACGGTGGACGGCTCCTTTGCCACCGGCGGCGCTGTGACGGTTATGCTCATTCTGGCGGGGGTACCCACCCCCGTGGCCCTCGCGCTGGCAGTGGCCGCCGGGCTGCTGGCCGGCCTTGTAACCGGCCTGCTGCATACCGCTTTGGGCATCCCCGGCATCCTTGCGGGCATCCTGACCCAGATATCCCTTTGGTCGGTGAACCTCCTCATTCTGAGCGGGGCCAACAAGGCGGTAAATGTGGATAAATATCCGCTGCTTGTATCGCTGAGAAATGTGGGCAGCTCGATTCTTACCGCCTCCATTTTTGCGGGCGTGCTGGTCTGCCTGCTTTACTGGTACTTCGGCACCGAGCAGGGCAGCGCCATCCGCGCCACCGGCAGCAATCCCCAGATGTCCAGCGCGCAGGGTATTAACATCGACTTTATGAAGGTGCTGGCCCTCTGCCTTTCCAACGGGCTGGTGGCTTTTTCCGGCGGCATGGTGTCACAGTATCAGGGCTTTGCCGATATCAAGATGGGGCAGGGAGCCATCGTCATTGGTCTGGCCGCCGTCATCATCGGCGAGGTGCTCTCCGACGCGATAGCGGGCAAATACCTCAACTTTGCCATCCGGCTGATATTTGTGGTGCTGGGCGGCGTGGTGTACTATCTGGTCATCGGCCTGGTGATGTGGCTGCGCATGCCCACCGACCTGCTGAAGCTGCTGACCGCCGCCATCGTGGCCGTATTCCTCGCGGTGCCCAACCTCAGGGCCAAGGCGAAAAATTCCTTTGCGGCGGCAGGCAAAAGGGGGGCGAATAAAAATGCTTGAGCTGATTAACATTCATAAGACCTTTAATCCGGGTACCATCAACGAAAAAAGAGCCCTCTGCGGCATCGACCTCAAGCTGAACCCGGGCGATTTTGTAACGGTCATCGGCGGCAACGGGGCGGGTAAATCCACCATGCTCAACGCGGCTGCCGGTGTTTGGCCGGTGGACGAAGGCGCCATCCTCATCGACGGCGTGGACGTAACCGCCCTGCCCGAGCACAAGAGGGCGGCCTACATCGGGCGGGTGTTCCAAGATCCGATGATGGGCACCGCCGCCAATATGGGCATTGAAGAAAATCTGGCGCTGGCCGTGCGCCGCGGCAAGCCCCGCACCCTGCGTTGGGGGGTCACCAAGGCCGAGCGCGAGCGCTACCATGAGGAGCTCAGGCAGTTGGGCCTGGGGCTGGAGGATCGCCTCACCACCAAGGTCGGCCTGCTTTCGGGCGGGCAGCGGCAGGCCATCACTCTGCTGATGTCCACCCTGACCAAGCCCAAGCTACTGCTGCTGGACGAACATACCGCCGCCCTTGACCCGGCCACCGCCGCCAAGGTGCTGGAGCTGACCGACCAGATTGTGGCTGCCAACAACCTCACCGCCATGATGATTACCCATAACATGTCCGACGCCATTCGCCATGGCAACCGGCTGCTGATGATGCACGCCGGCAGGGTGATTCTGGATATCTCGGGCGAAGAAAAGAAAAAGCTGAAAAAAGCCGACCTGCTTGAAAAATTTGCCGAGCTTGCCGGCGTGCAGGAAGAAACCGACTCGGTGCTGCTCTCCTGACAATCTTTGCAGTATGCAGGCAGCCCGGGAAGGATAGACCAGGGCGTTTCTGAAAATGGAAAACCGCCGGAAAATTCGCTGAAAACAAGCGGATGCAAGGCAAAAAGCACAGGAATACTTGATGTATTCCGAGCATTTTTAACGTGGCAGCTGCTGTTTTCAGTAGA
>JAEWWW010000089.1 GCA_023396215.1 Bacillota bacterium
TTACGCGGGCGGGGGGGGGGGGGGGGTTGACGCGGGGAGCCGACAGTACTATAATTTATAAGGTTGTTAAAAATGCAACGCTTTATTACGAAAGGGGTTCTGTCAATGAAAGGCGTGGCTGTTACGGTATGCGTCTGCACCCAGTGCATTATGCACGGTGCCATGAATATTGCCGAGTCGGTAGAGGGGCTCAAGAAGGTAAAATATCAGCTTCGCCATAAGGCCAGTATTGAGCTGGTTACTAAAATTATGGCTGATGAAGCTCACTCGCACCACCAAAGCGCCCCTGTGGCCTCGGTTTGCGGTGAGGTTATCGAGAACGCCACCGATGAAGTGATTATGGAAAAAATCGTGTCCTGCCTGCGCAAATAGGCAGCACTGGAGGAACTCAACAAGATGAGAGGAATCTATACCCCTGTTACCAAAATTCGCAGAATGGTTTTTTCTGAGATTGCCGCTCTCGCCTTTTCGGGGGAGGAGCCCAGAGCCATTGAATTTTTGCCCTATAAGATTATCCCGGGCGAGCTGCCCTCTTACCGCGAAAGCGTGTTTAAAGAAAGGGCCATCGTGGGCGAGCGTCTGCGGCTGGCGATGGGCATGCCGCTGCGGCGGGCCGACGACCCTTCGCCCATCACCACCGGCACCGACGACCCCGACCTTGACCGCAAAGTCTACGACATGCCTTTCATCAATGTCATCCCCTTTGCCTGTGAGGCCTGCCCCCCAAAAGCCTTTATGGTGACCGACAACTGTCGCCGCTGCCTTGCGCACCCCTGCACCAGCGTCTGCCCGGTAAAGGCGGTTTCGCTTGACCGGGGCAAGTCGGTCATTGATCAGGAAAAATGCATCAAATGCGGCCGCTGTCAGGACGCCTGCCCCTACAGCGCCATTGTCAGATACGACCGCCCCTGCGCCGCCGCCTGCGGGGTAGACGCCATCGAGAGCGACCAGTATGGCCGGGCGCAGATTAACCAGGAAAAATGCGTGGCCTGCGGCCAGTGCATGGTCAGCTGCCCCTTTGCGGCCATCGCCGATAAGTCGCAGGTGTACCAGCTTGCCAAGGCGCTGATGTCGCCCGATATGGTGGTGGCCGAGGTTGCGCCCTCCTTTGTGGGGCAGCTGGGCCCCGCCGCAACCCCCCAGAAGGTGAAGGCCGCCCTGAAGCAGCTTGGCTTCAGCGATGTGGTGGAGGTAGCCGCCGGAGCCGATATCGGCGCTGCCGCCGAGGCGGTACATTACGCCGAAAAGGTGGCCACCGGGCAGGAGCCTTTCCTCGCAACCTCCTGCTGCCCCTCGTGGTCGGTGATGGCCAAGCAGACCTTCCCCCAGATTGGGCCGTATATGTCGCAGGCCCTTACCCCCATGGTGCAAACCGCCCGGCTGGTGAAGGAAAAGCACCCCGAGGCCAAGGTGGCCTTCATTGGCCCCTGCTCCTCCAAAAAGCTGGAGGCGATGCGGCGCTCGGTGCGCAGCGACATTGATTTTGTCATTACCTATGAAGAGCTGATTGGTATGTTTGCCGCCAAGGGCATCGACGTTGGCCTTGTGGAGGGCGAAGAGATGTCGGACGCTTCGGCGGGCGGGCGCGGTTACGCCGCCGCCGGAGGGGTGGCCGATGCCATCGCCAGGGCGGCCACCTACCTTTACCCCGACCTCGAGGTGAAGATTGACCGGGCCGAGGGCCTTGCCAACTGCCGCAAGATGCTGGCGCTGGCCAAGGCCGGCAAGCGGACAGGCTATCTGCTGGAGGGCATGTCCTGCCCCGGCGGCTGCGTGGCCGGCCCCGGCACCCTGCTGCCCCCCATGAAGGGCGCGGCGGAGGTCAGGCGCTTTCAGGAGCAGGCCCCGGCCGAAAACGCCGTCATCAGCCCCGCCGTGCTTGCGCAGCAAGCCGGGAAGTAACCCATTACTTGAACGCAGAAAAGGCCGCGCCCCACGGGGCATGGCCTTTTTTACTTTCTTTGAACCCTGTTATAACCGGCCTTTCTGAAGGTTGCCTGCGCAGGGCCGCTCAGGCCAAGCCGCCGGCATGTACAAAAAAGGTGCGCAGCCGGTTGAGCTGCGCACCTTTTATCAGATACAGTTTAGAGGCTTACAGGCTGATTTCAACAGCGTTGTCGTAAGCGTTCTTCAGAGCCTTCAGGTAGTCGCCAACGGTGATGGTTACGCTGGATTTCAGCTCTTCAACGTCGGGAACTTCTTTGTGGCTTGCGTCTCTCTCGAAAACCTTCATGCCCAGAACATCGTTGACATTCTTGCCAACCATCCACTCTTCAAGGGCAATGGCCTGCTCGTACCACTCTTTTTTGATCTCGGAGATGCCCTTCATGCCGTAGTCATCTTTGAGAGCCTTCTTGGTTCTGAAAGGAGCGGTAACATCGGTGGTTATTTTGCCTTCGGCATCGTAAGCAACTTTGCACTGTGCAACGTCGAGGGTAACACTCAGGATAACGCCGTTCTCATCAAAGGTAGCGGAGCACATGGTAACGTCAGCCTGTGCAGAAGCGGGCTTCTCAGCGGTAGCGCTGGCGGATTTGGCCAGAGAAACAACGCTGCCCAGACCAGCTTTAACAACCGGAGCGGCTACAGGGGCGGGCTCGGGAGCAGGGGCGGGAGCGGGTGCGGGTGTGCCACAACCGGCGATGACCAGCAGTGCCATTACCAGGGTGCATGCAAGAAGCTTTTTCATAATAATCCTCCTGAAAATGTCTTTAAAAATGTGTGAGGGTTTGTATGTATTTTAACAAACCTTTCGTTAACATTATAGCTTTTCGTTAGTTAAATATCAATGTTACAACTTACAAAAAAATGCCCACAATTAAACTATTTTACAGTACAAAAGCTAATACCGCTCCTTTAATACATCCGATATAGTAATGTCACCGCCTATTGGGGGCGCGCCGTCTTGCGCCTTACAGGGCATTTTTCTGTGCCAAATGCAGCCGCGAAAATAAGGCTGCACCATGCGCAGAGATTTGTGTTATAATAAGCCTCGAACAGCCGCCTTGCGCTGATTTACCTTTATATACAGCGTGTCCGCCGGTTTGAAGCCACCCCGCGGACATGCTATAATAATGTCCACTGAATAAATGCGTTTTGCGAAACGCATTTATCGGAAAGGCCGTTTCTGCCTTTCCGAGTGGAAAAACAGGGGCGTTTTTCCACTTCAGATGCATTTCTTAGACTGCCTGAATGGATTTGAGGACACACGCCGCAAATCCATTGCGCAAGGTTTTTCGCCATATTTGGCAAAAAACCTTGCATCTGAACAATTCAAAAACGCCATTAAAACACTGCTATTGTTACGTTTTTGAATTGTTCAGCAGGCGTTATAATAGGCTGGCTTGACAGCCGGGCAAACCCATCTGCCGCGCCGCTTGCGCCGTGAAAGGCGGGGGCCGCAGGGCCAAAAGCCGGGCTGCCTGTACAGCTCCGCTCCCCAAACGCATTATAAAAACCGAACCGAGGTAGAACCATGAAACGCTTTTTGTCTGTGGGCATCGCCGTTGTCCTCGTCTTTCTCTCTCTTGGGTGCCAAAAGCCGCACCAGAAGTACCGCAAATTTCAGTACCAGTTTTATGATACCTTCGACACCTTGATTCAGCTTGTGGGCTATACCAAGGACGAGGTGGAATTTGAAAAGTATGCCGACACCACCAAGTCAAGCTATATACGGCTGCACCAGCTTTATGATAAGTTCAACAGCTACGAGGGCGTCAACAACATCAAGACCATCAACGACAGCGCGGGCATTGCCCCGGTCAAGGTGGATGAGGAACTCCTCGGCCTGCTGGAGTTTTGTCAGCAGTGGTACGACAAAACCGGCGGCGAAACAGACGTTACCCTCGGGGCTATGCTGAGCATCTGGCAGGAGTATATCGCCACCTACCGCTACGACAGCGCCGACGCCAAGCTGCCGGATATGGCCGAGCTTGAGGCGGCGGCAGCCCTTTCGGGTATGGAAAAGCTGGTGGTGGACCATCAGGCCGGCACCGTCTATATCACCGAGCCGGGCGTGCAACTGGACGTGGGCTCGGTCGCCAAGGGCTATGCCACCGAACTGGTGGCCAAGGAGCTGGAGGCCATGGGCTGGCACTCCTTTTCGCTCAGCGGCGGCGGCAACGTGCGTGTTTCGGGCGAGCCGCTCAGCGAGGTGGTTTCGGCCTGGGGTATCGGCATTCAGGACCCCTTTGGCGATGTGTTCTCCAGCGATGAAAGCAACCTGGTGGACGTGCTGTTTGTCAACAACCTCTCGGTGGTCACCAGCGGCGACTATCAGCGCTACTATATGGTGGGCGACCGCCGGGTACACCACATCATCGATAGGAAAACCCTGATGCCCGCCAATCATTTTCGCTCGCTGACCATCGTAACCCCCGACTCGGGGCTGGCCGACATGCTTTCCACCGCGGTGTTTGTGATGGATTATGAGCAAGGCCGCAAGCTGGTGGAAAAGCTGGGCGTGGGCGCCGTGTGGGTCTTTGCCGACGGACGGGTGGAGGTCACCGACGACCTGATACCGCTGATGCACAAACGGGGCGGCGCTACCTCGGCGAGAAAGAAATAGCCCCTTCCCCTTCGTTTTGACCCCGAAAAATGCAAGCTATATGCAAAAGGCCGCAGGCGGTGTACACCGCCTGCGGCCTTTATCATTCGTGTTTAACCATCCTGCCGGGCAGCCTTGCCCGCGGAGGAAAGACCCTTGCCCATCATACCGCCCACCAGCGCCACCAGCCCGTAACCAACGATGTAAACCCATGCGCTGGCGTTATAAAAGATAAACACAGTGGGGGTAAAGAGCGCCGCCACGGCCAACGGGTACAAAAAGCTAAAGGTTTTTCTCAGCCCGTAGGCCAGCGAAGCGGCAAAGCAGACCAGCGGCATCACCGCCAGCAGCATCAGCATGGCGGTGCCGGTGTCGCGTATCAGCAGCGGCAGCCCATAAAAGGCAGCCACGTCAACCAGCAAAAACGGCCACATGCCTTTGGGCGTTTTCTTCATGTTCGGCCCTCCTCATTGTTATTCAAAAGCAGCCGCAGAAGAATGCCTCCCGGGCTGCCCGCCTTTTACTGACAAGTGGGGGTGGGGCTGTATTCGCCTGCTATTCCGCGGCGGCGACCAGCCCCTGCTTGCGGAAAATCCGCCCCATATCGCTCACTGTTCCCCGGTAAACCAGCCTTGCGCGGTCAACCCCGGTGAAATCGATGGGCTTGATGATTGTGTAGTCGGTGGGGACAAGGTCGCGGTTGACATTGTGCAGGATATAGCCCACAAACTGCGAACAGGTGAAGTGGTGGTTGCGCCGCCAACGCAGCTTGAAAAAGATGGCCACCAGCCCTATCAGGTTGTAACGGTACTGCTCTTTGTTGCGGATGAACTCGCCTATCAGCTCCTTGGCCTGTTCATACTGCTCGTCGGTGACGTCTATCTGGTAAATCAGGCATTTGGTCTGGGCGCCGGTGCGCTCAAAGAAGCCCTCTCTGGGACTTTCCTTCACAAAACCGCCGATAAAAGGGAAATACTGATATTTACGCCCAAAGCTATACATATTGTTTTCGTCGTCAATTAAGATAGAGCTATGGTTATATTCATCGTGTGAAAAAAACTGTAAAAAAGATGCAACCGATGACTTAGGCTGCGTAATAACAACATAAATCTGTTTCATGAACTTCCCCTGCTTTTTGATTTCTCAGGTGACACCTGTATTATAACATGTAGTACACTTAGAATAGCATCTAAAACAACGTTTGTCAACGGCTTATACCTGCCAAAATTTTCTTTTTTTATTTGGGCAGGCAAAGAGCCGCTCACCAAGTGGAGAACGGCATAAAAGCGGGTGGCAGCTTCTGCCCTGTCCCCGCTTTTTTGTGCACCCTGATGTCAAAATCATGTCTGGCAGAGGGCGTCAGGCCCGCTGCGGCTTAAACGGCAAAAACCTCGTGAATGGCGTTGACCGCGCGGTCGGAATCCGAAAGCTCAATCAGCACCGAGATTTTAATCTCGCTGGTAGAAATCATCTGGATGTTGACGTTGGCTTCTGAAAGAGCCTCGAACATTTTGGAGGCAACGCCGGGGTTGCTCTGCATACCGGCGCCTACAATCGAAACCTTGGATACGTTGTCGTCGCAGACCACCTCATGGGCGCCCAAAGCGGTTTTGAGTTCTTCGAGGGTATCCACCGCCAGCTGCTTATGCGGGCGCGAAACGGTGAAGCTGATGTCCTTGGTATTGTGGCGGCCGATGGATTGCAGGATGATATCCACATTGACCTTTTTTGCCGCCAGAGCCGAAAATATTTTAAAAGCGATACCGGGGCGGTCGGGCAGCCCAATAATCGAGATACGGGCCACGTCGTTGTCCCTCGCCACACCTCTTATCAGCATTTTTTCCACGTCAACTACCTCCTTAATCTTAGTTCCAGGCTTATCCTCCATGCTGGAGAGCACCTCAAGATTGACATTGTACTTTTTCGCCATCTCTACCGAACGGTTGTGCAGCACCTGCGCACCAAGGCTTGCCAGCTCCAGCATCTCGTCGTAGGAGATTTCGCTTAGCTTGCGGGCTGATTTAACAAGGCGGGGGTCGGCGGTATAGACGCCGTCCACATCGGTGTAAATCTGGCAGAGGTCGGCGTGCAGGGTGGCTGCCAGCGCCACCGCGCTGGTATCGGAGCCGCCGCGCCCCAGCGTGGTGATATCGTCATAGCGGTTGATGCCCTGAAAGCCCGCCACAATGACGATGTTGCCCTTGCCCAGCTCGTTGTCTATCCGCTCGTGGTTGACGCGGCGGATGCGGGAGTTGCCATGGGTGGAATCGGTCAGGAAGCCCGCCTGCCAGCCGGTGAGGCTTTTGCAGGGGAAGCCCAGCTTCTCGATGGCCATCGCCAGCAGCGAGATGGTAATCTGCTCGCCGGTGGAAAGCAGCACATCCATCTCCCGCTTGGAAGCCTTGGGGTTAATCGCCTGCGCTTTCTCAATCAGCTCGTCGGTGGTATCGCCCTGTGCCGAAACCACCACCACCACACTGTTGCCCTCCGCCTGGGTTCGGGTGACAATGCGGGCTACGTTCATCAGCTTTTCGGTGTCGGCCACCGATGAACCGCCAAATTTTTGTACAATTAAACTCATGGTTCCTCCTCCAATACATTGGTCTGACGTCAGCCGGGTTGTATAAACATCTGTCTGTTATTGTATTATGCATCCGCCTCCACCAGCGTTCCATCATTGTCGATGGAAAGCGGCTCGAGCCGCCAACCGGCCAGCCCCAGCTCCCGCAGCTCGCCGGCCAGATGCTGCACAAAATCCTGCCTGTTTTTGTCCACAATCGCCATCAGTGTGGAGCCTGCGCCGCTGATGTACACCCCGTAGGCCCCCAGTCGGTAGCAGGCGTCCATCACCCGCTGCCCACCCTTGATAAACTTGAGGCGGTAGGGCTGGTGCAGCCGGTCGTCGGCCGCCACACGGATATTCTGATAGTTGCCGCTGTAGAGCGAAACCGACATGAGCGCCGCCCGGGAGAGGTTAAATACCCCGTCCTTGTGGGCAATCTCGCCGGGCAGGGCAGCCCGGGCCACCGAGGTTTTCAGCTCAAAGTCGGGGATGATGGCCACAAAGCAAAGGTCGTCCTGTATACTCTGCTTGACATACCAGACCTTGCCGTTTTCCAGCACCGCCGTCACCAGCCCGCCCAGCAGCGCCGGGGTGGAGTTGTCGGGGTGGCCCTCGAGAGCGGCGGCGATGTTGATGATTTCATCCTGACTGAGGGGGCTGCCCATCAGCCGGTTGGCCCCCAGCAGGCCGCCCACGATACAGGCCGAGCTGCTGCCCAGACCCCGGGCCAGCGGGATATCGCTCCGCTGCTCGATGCGAAGCCCCTTAAAGGGCTTGCCGCAAAGGTCGTAAAGATATTTGGCCGTTTTGTACACCAGATTGCTGCTATCGGCAGGCAGCGCAAGGCCGTCCAACGAGCGGATGTCTATTCCCTCATGCTCATCTATATATATGTGATTATACATGGTAACCGCCAAGCCCAGAGAGTCGAACCCCGAGCCGACGTTGGCGCTGGTGGCGGGTATCCGCACCCGTATCATATAACATTACCCTCTTTCACTGTTGGCTACTGAAAAAAGTGCGTCCGTCGGGCTTGCAAAGGGCCGCGGCTTAAGGCAACACCGCACAATTCTAAGTGCTTTGGCACGCCGGTGGATTTTTCGTCAGATAAAACAAAAACCGCAGGGAATACTGGATGTATTCGCGAGGATTAGCGCGAGAAATCACGCTAACCCGTCATGTGCCAATCGCCCCTCGCCTACGGCGAGAACCGCGGATTGATGCACAAAAAGCGTGAAAGGTTGCGGAAAATCCGCAAGCGACAGGGTGCTTAAGGCGGCAGCCGTGAATTGTGCGATATTGCCTTAAAGGTCCGCCACCCTGATTTTACCCAGCACGGCCAGCCCCGACGCCTGAAGCTGCTCCAGACGGCTGTCGATTTCAGCCTCGGTCAGCTCCGGGGTGATGAAGGCAAACTCGTCGGCAGGGCTGCCTTTTCGGAACAGCGGCTTGACCTTGCCGAAGACTTTTTCGGCCTCGGGCCGGGCGGCAGCGCCCTGCAGCCGCACATACATCGAAAGCTGCTGCTGCCGGTGGTCGGCCAGCAGGCTTTCGGTGCTGTCGCGCCAGTGAAGGGTGGAGATGGTCTCCCCCGCCTTGATGGCGTCGATGATATCGGCGGTGACGGCCGAAGCGGTGGGCAGCTTGCCCGCCCCCTTGCCGTAAAACACCACGTCCCCGGTGGCGTTGCCCCGCACCAGAATGCCGTTGAACACATCGTCCACACCGGCGAGCTGGCTGTCGGCAGGTATCAGGCAGGGCGATACCATCACCAGCACCTTGCCGTCGGCGGTGGGCTTGGCACGGCCCAGCAGCTTGATGACCCCGCCCCAGTCGGCGGCATAGCCAACGTCCTCGGGGGTGATAGCGGTGATGCCCTCGGTGGGCACCCCGTCGGGATAGATATGGGTGCCGAAGGCCAGCGAGGCCAGAATGCAGATTTTGCGGCAGGCGTCGGTGCCCTCCACGTCGGCTGCGGGGTTCCGCTCGGCGTAGCCCAGTTCCTGGGCAAGGGCGAGGGCGTCGGCAAAGGTGCTGCCCTCCCTGATCATCTTGGTGAGGATAAAGTTGGTGGTGCCGTTGAGGATACCGGCAATCTCGGTAATCTCGTTGGCGCCCAGACACTGGTGCAGCGGCCGGATGATGGGGATGCCGCCGCCCACGCTGGCTTCAAAAAGAAAGTTGACCTTGTTTTTGGCGGCCAGCGCCAGCAGCTCGGCCCCTTTGGCGGCCACCAGCTCCTTGTTGGAGCTGACCACGCTTTTGCCCGCCGCAAGGCAGGCCTTGACATAATCGTATGCCGGGTGCAGCCCGCCCATGGTTTCTACCACCACGCTGACTGTATCATCCTGCACAATATCGTCAAAGCTTTGGGTAAAGCAGTCTGCGTAAGGGGAGTCGGGAAAGCTGCGAAGGTCAAGTATATACCGGATGGCGATGGGGCTGCCGGCGCGGCGCTCGATGCTGGCGCGGTTTTTATCCAGCACCTCGGCCACACCCGAGCCTACGACGCCATGGCCCATAATTGCAATGTTAATCAAGTTGTTTCCTCCTGTTCAAAGGATATGCCATATTCTTTCGGCTGTTCTCTTCACTTGCCGCCAAGGGGATACCGGGTACCCTCATGAGGGCAAAGGCTTCTGCGTTTGCCTTAGGGCGTTTCTGAAAACAGAAAACCGCCGGAAAATTCGCTGAACACAAGCGGATGCAAAACAAAAAGCGCAGGAATACTTCATGTATTCCGAGCATTTTTAACGCAGCAGATGCTGTTTTCAGTAGAATTTGCGGGGGAGTTTGGAGTTTTCAGAATGCCCCTAGCGTGAGTTAATCGGCTTGAGCGCCACAACGCCGGGGAGCCGTGCCACCTTTTGGATAATCTCCTCCTGCGTGCAGCCTGTGGGGCCGGTGCGCAGCGACACCGACACATGGGCCACCCCGTCTGACGGGATATTCTGGTTCACCGTCAGGATATTGGCCCCCACGCTGTAAAACTCGCTCAAAAGTGCAGAAAGCACCCCCGGCCTGTCCTCAAGGGTGGCCGACAGGGTGATGGTGCGTTGGCTGACGTCTTCATCATAGCTGTGAACCGAATCCTTATACTTATAGAGGGCGCTGCGGGAGATGCCCGCCAGCTTAGCCGCCTCTGAAAGGTTTGCCGCCTTGCCCTGCGCCAGCAGGCGTTTGGCCTGCACCACCTTGATAAAAACCTCCGGCAGCACCTTGGTTTCTACTAAAAGGTATTTTGCATCTGCGTGCATTAAGAAGCCCTCCTCCCCTGACGCCGCCCTCTGGTGCGGCTGGCATAGCCGGTAATTTCCACCTATGAAAAACGTTTGTATCGCAGATAAAAACAATATAGCATCGTCATTTCTATGCCACAACAGCATTTTCGGCCGATATCTCTCTATTCCACGGGATATAACCGGTTTATACCGGTTCACATCCCGTTTTCAGCTAAATGCTTCCATTCTCATCGTAAAATCGCATTTTAAATTATATTTTCACCGTTCATCCGGCGGTTTTGGTGGTTTGCACTAAAAACAGCGCCGCAGCCCGCCCAAAAAAATGCCGCGGAAAAGAAAATTTACACCTGTTTGTATGTATGATACCACTGATATGCTATAATAAATGCAAGCAAATGGCTTTTTATGGCTGTGGGCATCGGCTTCGGGGACGCCTGAAGCTGCCGACAGGTGAAAACAGGAGGCTCCATCATGCAGCGTGACCGCAAAATCAACTTCATTGTAGACGTGCTCTATATCCTGTGTGTGGCGGGGCTTGTCTTCTTTGCCCTGAAATATGTGCTGAAATGGATGCTTCCGGCTGTGCTGGGTCTGGCCATCGCCATGGTGATCCACCCGCTGGCCCTGCGGCTGGTGAAGCGGCTGCGCTTTAAGCCCAAGGCGGCGGCGGTTTTCGCGGCCATCGTCTTTTACCTGGTGCTGCTGGTTGTGCTGTGGGTGCTGGGGCTGGTGCTCTATTCGCAGGCGGCCTCGCTGGTTGCCAAGCTGCCCACCCTGTATGAAGAGGGCATCAAGCCGCTGGCTGAAAACTTCAACAACTGGCTGCTGGGCTATCTGAGCCGGCTTTCACCCGAAGCCACTCAGGAGGTGGGCCGGATTTTCGCCTCCTTCTCCGCTTCGCTGGAGAACGCCATCTGGTCGCTTTCCTCCTCGGCCATCAAGTATCTGACCAACTCGGTGAAGGGGCTGCCCCTTGCCACCGTCACCACCATCTTTACCGTTGTCATCTCGATTATTGCCTCGACCGACTATAACAGGGTGATGGGCTTTCTCTCCCGGCAGCTTTCGGGCCGCACCAAGGCCGCGCTGCTGGATTCTAAAAACTTTATGCTGCTTTCGCTGATACGGCTGCTGCGCGCCTATGCCATTATACTCTCCATCACCTTTATCGAGCTTGCCTTTGGCCTGTGGCTGCTGCGGGTGGAATATTTCATGACCATTGCCGCCATTACCGCCCTTCTGGATATTATGCCGGTGCTGGGTACCGGCGGGGTGCTGGGCACCTGGGCGGTGCTTGAGCTGGCGGGGGGCAATATCCCCATGGCGCTGGGGCTGCTGCTGCTGTGGGGCTTCATCACCGTGGTGCGCAACATCATCGAGCCCCGCATTGTGGGCGACCAGATTGGCCTGCATCCGCTGGCCACCATCGCGTCGATGTATTGCGGGCTGCAAATCGGCGGCGTCGTCGGCCTGATGGCCGGGCCGCTGACCGTGCTGCTGCTGGTCTATCTGAACAAAAACGGGCATATCCGACTGTTTAAATAGAGACCGCCGGGGCGGAGCTACCGCTTGAAGCGGTAGCGGTGTGAGCCCTGATAAAAAGTATCATAAAAAGCAGGAGCACCCCATTTGGTTGTGGCGCCCCTGCTTTTGTTTTGTGCCCAGCCTCATAAGGGGGCGTTATGCTATGTGTCACTCTGCGGTTTCTTCCCCCTCGCCGCCGTCGGTTTGAGGATGGGCCGAAAACTCGGGGATAACCCCGTTCAGCCGCTCCACCGCGGGGTCGATGAACTCATATTTGCGGTAGTACTCCCTGGTTTCGCTGTCGCGTATCACCGGGGATTTGTGCCGCTGCAGCAGCTTAACAACCTCGTACACATCAATCCAGATTTCGTTGTTGCTTTCCCTTTGGGTCTGGTCAAAGACCAGCTGCATGCCAAAATGCAGGTGGGGCTTTTGCATGCCGTTGACATTCTCCTTGCTGGAGTAGCCGGTTTTGCCCAGATAGCCCAGCACATCCCCCGCTTCGATGATGGCCCCTTGCCTGAGGTCGGCGTGGTAGGGGCGGTCTTTGCGCAGGTGGGCATAGTAGTAGTACCGCCTGCCGTCCAAGCTGCGCACACCCACCCGCCAGCCACCGTAATGGTTCCAGCCCATGGTTTCCACCACACCGGATTCCACCGCGACGATGGGGGTGCCCACGCTGCCCATGAGGTCGTTGCCCAGATGGGTGCGGCGAAAGCCGAAGGAGCGGGAGTTGCCAAAGTCGTCATAATGAGAGAAGCTGTAGCCGTAGGCGATGGGCGAGTAGGCCTTGAGGCCGTATTTTTCCACCATCTCTACCCTGCCGTCGTTGTAAGAATCCTCGGTCTGTATCTGGTAGCTGCCGACCATCCCGCCCAGCACGGCGGTGTAGGCTGTGTGATAATAGTCATAGTACTGCATCCCGGCGGTCAGCTCCTCCATGGTCTTGCCGTCGCGCAGCTTTTCGACGAGGGCGTTCATATCCTTCTGCTTGTAGCGCTTAAAGTCGCCGCCATATTTTGCCCCCAGATAAGATAAAAGCTCTATCCAATCCAGCTGAACCTGCTGGCCGCGGCTTTCGATATCCAGCTTGAGGGCCTTTTCCATGGCCGAGGCGGTTACATTAAAATCCACCCACTTGAGCGTTTGGGAGGCTGCCGCCGGCTGGGCCTGTATCCGGGCCGCCAGCATGGCAAAGCAGGCGGCGGTGGCCGCACAGAGCAGCGCGACCGACGCAACAAACCAGTAAAGCCGTTTTTTACCCTGCAACCTCATCACCACTGTACCAAAGCATTTATCCTAAAACTATGTAGATTTCGGGATAAATAGAAGCTTTTGCACAGAGAAAAGCTTGCCGCCGGGCGATACTCGGCGGCAAGCTGCGTGTATTAAGAAATAGGCAGGCGGCGAAAATTTGTCGGGGATAAGGCGGCAAATGGGGGCGCATATCTGATATCTGTGACCGACATTTGCAAGTGCAGCCAGCAAGGTAAACGGAATGCTCTTAGAGCATTTTACGGCCCGGGGATTTTTCGTCAGCCTAAGCGGAGCATCGCGGGTACAGCCTGCCAGCTATATCTGCCAGTCAATCAGGTCGAGGCAGCCGATGTGGAGGCGGTAGGTGACATCCTTGCGCTCCACCACCACCTGAATCCTCTGCTTGATGGCTTTATCCTCCAATATGCGGGAGAGCAGCTCCCGGGTGGGGTTGACCGCCACGGGGTTGCCCACCAGACCCATCATGGTCAGGTCGCCGGTGGTGTCGCCATAGGCGTAGCTGGTGGCAAAGTCGATGTTGTGCTTTTCGGCAAGCTCGTGCAGCGCCTGCTGCTTGCTGCGGGAGTCCCACATGGGAATGATGCCGCCGGTGTAGCGGCCGTTTTCATCCACCTCGTAGATGGTGCCCCGGTAGTCGTCCATGCCGTATTTTTCCGACATAGCCCGCACCAGCTCGATGGGCGAGCCCGAAACCGCAATCACCTTATGCCCCTGCTCCCGGTGCCATCGGATGCGCTCTCTGGAGTAGGCGTACACTCGCTCGCCCTTTTGCTCGATGACCTTATTGGCGATATAGCGGATATGAAAGGCGTCGGTGCCTATCACCGTTTCGGTGTAGATATCCACCATCTTTTGCAGGTAGGTGTCGTAATCCCCCAGCCGCCTATCCCATTTGACATAGGAGGGCTTTACCTCGCTGTACCACTTGTTTGAGTCAATCAGCTCGTATTTAATCATCTTTTTAAACATCTCGCTGATCATGCCCTCGCGGGATATGGTGCCGTCAATGTCAAAAAATGCCGCGCTGTGCTTCATCCTTCCAACCTCCTTTGTGGGATTTTGCCCCCGTCTTTTAATCTTATTACTTAATAATATACCGTAAGGCACCCGAATATCAACCCAATGGGGCAAATAGTTGGTTTACTCTCAGATGAACAATGCGAAAGAGGCGGCGGCAGATGAAGCCCGGATTAAAGCTCTTGGCCTCAGGCCGGGTTGGAACGGGGCAATCGTCTTGCCTGATTTCTACGCTCCACCTTTTATGCCCACCGTAAGATATTGAGCAAACTGCCGTCTGCGCAGAGTGGCGAGGGGGCAAAGTTACTGTAAACCCACCCCCAACCCCCTCCCATTGCCCAACAATAATGAGGAAATAGCCCAATCACCATAATGGGAGGGGGCATAAATCGGGGGCCTGCGGCCTGCGGCCCCCATCCCCCACTTAGTTCCCGCCGCAAGCTGTATAGCAAGTGACCGTCTGTGCCAGAGCAGTGCGGGGATGTGGCAGGGGACAATCAGGGCCTTGTGCGCATCGACCCGCCGACTACCTCACCGTAGGTAACACCCTTCTAAGGAGGGAAATAAGGGCAGTCGCCCGATGAACCGGCCCCCGGCCCCCTATTTGGCTCCCGCCATAATCCAGCAAACAAATCACCGTCTGCGCAGAGTGGCGGGGTGGTGCGGGGGGCGCAGCCCCCCGTGATATTTCCTCCTCCCATTAACACCTACCGCACCGTTTTTTCATCGCCGAGCAATGGGAGGGGGTTAGGGGGTGGGCTTAATCCCGCTCCAAATCTCGTTTCACTCCCGCCCGTGAGGCGCTTTGCGCCCTTTTTCGCAGAAAAAGATGCCCGCATGTTCCACAGAACATGCAAGCGCCGTTGTTTGGGTTGCTTGACTTTTAACTGCGCGGGTCTATACTCATATTAAAAGCCGCCGTTTTTCCCATGTTTTGGTTAACCGTCAGGAGGTATATAATGAAACACATGCTGAATGCTATCGGCAAAGCCGCCCTTTGGGCGCTGGTTGCCGCTCTTTTGCTGGCGGGCTGCAGCCCTGCCGCCAATACCCCCGCTCCCTCGGAGCCGCAGGAGCCCTCGTCGAGCCAGGCCCCGGAAAGCGTCTTTCCCCCGACCACGCCTTCGGTGCTGAGCCACCCGGAGGCGCTGCCACAGTCGGCACTGCAAAGCCCTGCACTGGCAGAGGTTCTTGCGCGAGGGGCCGCTATTAATGGACAGGATGACGCCGCCACCAACAAGGAGGTTGTCCAGCCCTTTTTGCAGGCGGTAGAGGCCGGTCAGGACGCCCGGCTGGAGGTGTATTCCTTCTGGGAATCCCTCGATGCAGACGGCACAGCCGACCGCCGCCTTGTGGGCAGGGTGTTTGAAAACCGGGGCGGCACACCTTATATCTATTATCTCGAGCGTTACAATTGGGAGGGCCTGCCGGAGGAAAAATCCCCGGAGTACAAGATAAGCTCCTTCGAGCTGACCGAATACGGTTATTTGGTTTATCATCCCGAAAGCGACAGCGAAGCAAGCTCGGTCAAGGTGGTACACGACGAGGATATCTTTGAAAAGGCCGCCGAGCGCAGGCAGTTGTATGAGAAATATGTAAGGCCCATCTATTATTCCGGCGCGCTGGGCGACAATAGCTGGGCTTCGCCGGCCGAGCTGCACGCCAGCCGCATCTGGCTGTTTGAGGACCTCTATTATTCCGAGGGGCGCGACCCCTGGAAGGAGTTTGGCGAGCACTGGCCGGTGGAAACCATGCTGGAGGTGCTGGGGCGCTACTTTGACGGCTTTACCCGGCAGCAGATTCTCCGGGAAAGATATGCCGATGAATATGACTCCGCCACCGACACCATCTTTTATCAGGGCGGGCGGGGCGGCGGCCCCTTCATGCTGCGGGTGACCGATTGGGCGCAGGAGGGCGACCGGCTGGCCCTCACCTATGAAAACTACGACTATGTGACCGGGCGGCCCTATGAGGGGGCGGTCTACCGGCTGACGGTGGGGCTGTTGGAGGACGGAAGCTTCCGGTATCTTTCAAATGCGGTTGTGGAGCAATAGAGCAGTTAAAAAGCAGGGCGGTTGCCCTGCTTTTTCATTTTTATGGCACATCCTGTCTTGCTTTTGGGACAAGGCGTGATAAAATAAAGATACTATACTAGCTTAGGGGGTTTTCACTTTGAATAATATACAGGAAATATCACCGCAGGTGTTCTGGGTGGGCGGCAGCGACCGCCGCTTACAGCGGTTTGAAAACATGCTGCCCCTGCCCAACGGGATGGCTTATAACGCTTATCTGATTGCCGACCAAAAAACCGCCCTGCTGGATACCGCCGACGCTTCGGTCTATGAGGCTTTTCTCGAGAATGTGGAGCAGGCGCTTGCCGGCCGCAAGCTGGATTACCTGATTATCACCCACATGGAGCCCGACCACTGCGCCGCCTTGGAAGAGATTATCCGCCGTTACCCCGACGTGCAGGTGGTGGGCAACGAAAAAACCTTTCAGCTCTTTGGCCAGTACTACGACGCAGGCCTCATCGGCAACCGGCTGCTGGTCAAGGAAAAGGACGAGCTCCGCCTTGGCAGCCACACCCTGCGGTTTTACTTGGCGCCGATGGTGCATTGGCCCGAGGTGATGTTCTGCTATGAAACCAGCCGGGGGATTTTATTTTCCGCCGACGCCTTCGGCGCTTTCGGCGCCCATGCCGGCAACCTCTTTGCCGACGAGGTCAGCTTTGAAAACGGCTATCTGGATGACGCCCGCCGCTATTACTCCAACATTGTGGGGCGGTTTGGCCCGCAGGTGCAGGCTGTTCTGAAAAAGCTGGCGGCTGAGGATATCCGCATGATATGCCCGCTGCACGGGCTGGTCTGGCGCAAAGACCTTGACTATATTCTCGAGAAATACAACCGCTGGAGCCTGTATGAGCCGGAGCAGCAGGGGGTGCTGATTTTATACGCCTCGATGTATGGCAACACCGAAAATGCCATCAACGCCCTTGCGGCCAAGCTGGCACAAAAAGGGGTGCCGGATATGCGGATGTACGACGTTTCCAACACCCATCCCTCCTTCCTGATTTCTGAGGTGTGGAGATACAGTCATCTGGTGCTGGCCGCACCCACCTACAACCTGCATCTTTACTTCCCCATGGATACGCTGCTGCGGGAGCTTGCCTCGCTCAACCTGAAAAACCGCAAGGTCGCGGTCATTGGCAACCACTCCTGGGCCAGCGCCGCCATGAAAAAGATGCTGGAGCACCTCGAGGGCATGAAGGGCATCGAGATTGTGGGTACGCCGATGGATATCCGCTCCTCGCTGAAGGTGGAGCAGGAGGGCGAGCTGGACGCGCTGGCCGACGCCATCTGCGCTTCTCTGAAGGGAGAATAACCCCCTGCCCTGTGGGGCAAGAGAAAACATCCGGGAGGTGCCGCTCCTATGAAGCAGCTTTTCGCTTTGCTGACAGGCAGGGCTTTTCGTTTGCGCTGCCCCTGCTGTAAAAGATGGGACGCCATGCGCGCCGAGGGCCAGCGGTTTTTGGGGGAAGAGATGGTGCGGCATTACCGGCCTATCTCCCGCAAAACCGCCAGAGGGCGGCTCGCTTCGCTGCAGGGGAACAACTTCACCCTTGCCAAACGCGAGATGATAGAAGAAAGCAGATACTGCCAATATTGCGGCTGCCATTTGGTGGCAATCATTCGCCGCCCGCTAAAAAACAGATAGCACCATTTTACAGGACGGGGCTTTTAAAAGCCCCGTCCTTAGCCTGTCAAATAGCCCTCTTTCTATAAAAGGATGCGCAATGGCAGGTTTGCTTAAAGAGTACTGCCCACCCCCTTACCCCCTCCCACAGCCCTCCTGAGGAAAAACCGCTGTTT
>JAEWWW010000124.1 GCA_023396215.1 Bacillota bacterium
GCTATAAGCCGAGGTGAAAGCAACTTGACCTGCAACAATGGGCACTGTGCCGCGCTCGGCGGCAGCGGTGTGTTAATCAATAATTATCAGGAATTCAGACGCAGCTATCTGCTGACAGAACGGCCCGCCTACTCCAGCCTTGTGGGCACCGCAAAGGCAGATACCGTTACCGTATTTGTGCACAACAGTGGTCAGGTCCCCCTCTTGGCCCACCTGCAAAACAGCCCCGACGGCCAGGTTTTTGTAGACGATAAGCAGGTGCTTACCCTTGGGCCCGATGAAACAGGGATTATGACCCCCTATTATTTTTCTAAATATATGCGCATGGTGATGCACAGCCCCAGCGGAGAGGGCCAAGCCACCCTGTGGTTTCAGATACAAAGCCGGGATTACCGGCTGTGCCTGTAGGCCCCGGGGCGCTGCAGCACGCCGCGCATTTGCGTATGATGCGTCTTTTGGCCTGCCGGGCGGCTTGCCTGTGCGGGCGGCCTGCTAACGTCTTATCAGGCCCACGATAACGACGTGATAACAAAAGGCAGGCATCGCCTCATCAATGTCCTATCTTAAACCTTGTGGGCCGGAAAGGCCAGTGGCTTTATGAATAATCTGGTATTCAACACGGTGGCGGAGGAGCTTAAAACGACGATATACGCTCAAGCCCCTGACGCCAGTATACGTTCTTTGAAGCTGGACGCTTCAGATAACCTGTTGGTTGCTAACGCAGCGCCCATTACCATTGCCAACAGCAGCCTGACGGTGGCGGGCACTGTCACCGTTTCAGAGATTTTGGCCCCTGTCACCATCGCCAACGACAGCCTGACGGTGGCGGGTACTGTGACCGTTTCGGAGATTCTGGCACCCGTCACCATTGCCAACGACAGCCTGACGGTGGCGGGTACTGTGACCGTTTCGGAGATTTTGGCCCCTGTCACCATCGCCAACGACAGCTTGACGGTGGCGGGCACTGTCACCGTTTCGGAGATTTTGGCACCCGTCACCATCGCCAACGACAGCCTGACGGTGAGCGGCACTGTTACCGTATCAGAGATTTTGGCCCCTGTCACCATCGCCAACGACAGCCTGACGGTGGCAGGTACTGTGACCGTTTCGGAGATTTTGGCACCTGTTACCATCGCAAATGAGAGCTTGACCGTATCGATACAGGGCTACGCCTTTACCTCCAACACCGCGACCCTTTCGGGGGTGAACGGCGTGGGTGAAGTGTTTGATAACACCGATATCTCGCAGATTAAAACAGCCACCTTCTTCGTTTACAACACCGGGGCGTCTCCCATCACCATCTCGCTGCAAATCAGCCCCTCTACCGACAGCGCTTTGTATATTGACGACCCCTCATATACCGATGTGAACATCCCCGCCGGTGAGGATAAGATTATTGTGGTGGGCAAGTTTGGCAACTACACCCGCTTGCAGTATGACCTGACGGCGGCGGCCGATTTTATCGCTTATTATAACGGGCAGGCCTAAAAAGCCCGTCCTGACCATCCTTTTGGGGGCGGTTGCAAAACAGGGGGCGGAGGATAACCGCTCCATCATGCTGGCCTTGCAACCGCCCCCCGACACCTGCCCCGGCCCCCTTTTGCCGGGGGCGCGGGGCCACGACAGGAGAAGCAAGCCTATGAGCCATACCCTTAGTTTGTGTATGATTGTGAAAAACGAAAGCAAAAACCTGCCACGCTGCCTTGCCAGCGTGGAGGGTCTGGTGGATGAAATTGCGGTGGTGGATACCGGCTCGACCGACAACACGGTGCAAAAAGCAAAGGAGCTGGGGGCGGCAGTGCATCACTACCAGTGGGACCAAAACTTTGGCAACGCACGCAACTTTGCCCTTTCTAAAGCAACCGGCAGTTGGGTGCTGCTGCTGGACGCAGACGAGCAACTGGAAAAGGCCGACCACCCCAAGGTGCGCCAGCTATTGGCCAACGAAAACATCGATGGGGCGCATTTCATCATCCATAACTATATGGGGCGCGAGGTTTCGGATAACTGCACCCTGCACGGCGGCCTGCGCCTGCTGCGCAACAACGGCGAGTACCATTTTGAGGGGGCTATCCACGAGCAGATTGCCCGCCGCGACCAGGGGGAGATTGCAGGCAGGCTACCCATGGCCGACGTTAACGTATATCACTACGGGTACATGGACGACGAGGCCGCCTCCAAGCAGAAGCGGCTGCGCAATATCCCCATTCTGGAAAAACAGCTGGAGGCCGACCCCCAGAACCCCTTTGTACTTTTTAACCTCGGCAACGAGCATCTGGCCATGGGCGACCACGCCGCTGCCTTTGACATCTATGAAAAAGCCTTTGAGGGGATGGACAGTCGGAGAGCCTATGCCCCCCACCTCATCCGGCGGATGATATGCTGCTGCCAAAGCCTGTACCGGTATGATGAGGCGCTGGAGCTGGTGGCGAAGGGGCTTGCCCTCTACCCCGCCTGCACCGATTTTGAATATGCCCGGGCCGATACCTACCAAACCACCCGCCGCTACACCCTTGCCATCGAAAGCTTTGAGCGCTGCCTTGAGATGGGCGAAGCGCCGCCCCCGCTGCGGTTTGTCGCCGGTTGCGGCGGGTACCGGGCCAATATGGCGCTGGGCGAGCTTTACTTTGGGCTGGGCGATTACCACAAGGCGATTGCACATTTTAACCGGGTGCTGACCCAGGCCCCCGGCCGCTATGGGGTACTTTACCGCATCGGCGCCGCCCTGCATCGGCTGCTGGCCGACCCGCAGGCGGTTTATGACCGGCTGTGCGGCTACTTTGCCGAACCGGCATACCCACCCAATGTGATTGTAAGCAGCGATATATTGCTGGGTCAGGGGATAACCGCCCCGGTGGCCTCCGCCATCGCCGCGGGCCGTGCCGGGGTGGAATACCCGGACGACTTCTGCTATCTGGCAGGCAGGCACGCCTTTTTGACCGGCGATTTTGCCGGGGCGCTGGGCCTCTTTGAGCAGCTATTGACCCAAAGCGAGCCTGCCCAGAGCATCCTGCCGGGCCTGCCGCGGCAAGCCGCCCTTTATGCCTTTGTCGCCAGCCTCGCACTGGGGCAGAAGGAGCCGGGCCGCCTGCTGCATTTTGTGCGCCGATACTGCGGCGACGACAGCTACGCCATCTGCCTGCAGCTGCACTATATCCGCCTTGGCAGCACCCAAAAGGTGCTGACCCCCGCACAGAGCGGCAAAAACGGCCTTGCCGTCGCCCTCGACCTGCTGGGCCGGGTGCTGGAGGTCGGGCAGCATAACCTGTTTGAGCGTCTGCAGCCTATCCTGAACCTTCTGGACAGCAAAACGGCGCTGCTGCGGCTGGCCGGGCTGTATGAGGCAAGGGGGATGGGCCCGCTGGCGGCAAGCTGCGTGCTGCGCTCGGTCAGGGAGCAGGGCAGCATCGACCGGCAGGGGGCGGATATCCTGTGGCGGCAGGTGTACTGAGGGTTTGGCGTGCTGCTGCTGCTGCGCGGTGGGGTTGGAGCCGATGCCTGAACCACCTCACCGCGGGGGTCACCTGCGAAACCACCCCGGCCTTCGGCCACCCCTCCAAGGAGGGGAATAAGGGAATGCACTCGTAGGGGCGGATATTATCCGTCCGCGCTGCCGCTCATGCAAATCATGCGGGCGGTCAAAGACCGCCCCTACAATTATCTGGCGCGGGGTCGTAGGGGCGGCCTGTGGTCGCCCATCACAGGCGCAGGCGCATACAAACCAAAGGGCCCGCCCCAAACCCGCGTCTGCCGGGTTTGATGGGCTGGCCCTTGCCTTGCTTTTCTTTTACTTGGCGGCGTTACGGTAGACGTCCTCCTTCAGATGGAAGTTGTCTTTAATCACCGTGTCGTCGATGTTATCCTTGGTGACGGCGATGACGTCTATCATCACATAGGGCACGTCATAGCTGCCGTCGTTGATGGTCTGCTCATACTGGATAGGCTCCCCTTCCGCCAGCGCGAGGCAGATATGTACGGTAGCCTCCACCAGATTTTTAATGGGCTTATAGACGGTGAGCATCTGGGTGCCTACCACAATCCGCTGGCAGGCGGCGAGGTCGGCGTCGTGGCCCACCACCTTGACCTGCTCGGTGAGGCGAGCCTCTGAAAGCGCGTCGATGGCGGCCCATGCCAGCGAGTCGTTGGCGGCGATAATCGCCTTGATTTTATCGCCGTTGCGGCGCAGCTGGTCGGATACAAACTCAAAGGCTGTTTCGCGCAGCCAGCCCGAAACCCAGGTTTCGGCCACAATCTCGATGCGACCCGCGTCCACAGGCTCTCTCAGGTGGGTCATGTAGCCCTTGTTGAACATCTGGCTGTTGTTGTCGTCGGGCGAGCCGTTGAGAATCAGGTAGCCGCCCTCGGGCACCGCCTCGGTGAGGGCCTTGCTCTGAAGCTGCCCCACCTTGAGGTTATCAAAGGAAACGTAGACGTCCACATTGGCGTTGCGCACCAGACGGTCGTAAGAAACCACCGGGATGCCCGCCCGCTTGGCCAGCTCGACACAACCAACCGCGGAATCGCCGTCCTGCGGGGCGATGACCAGCACGTCTATCCCCTGCGCCACCATCTCGGCCACCTGCTTGTACTGCAAATCGGCGTCGTTGTTGGCGTTGGTAACGATGACGCTGATGTTTTCCTGCTTGGCTTTGGCAAAGAAGATGTCACGGTCGCGCAGCCAGCGGTCCTCCTTGAGGGTCGCCATCGAAAAACCCACCAGTATGCCGTCCTCTTTGGATGGGGGGTCGACAGCTTCTTTCTGACAGCCCCCGGCTGTCGTCACCACCACCAAGAGGAGAACGGCAATAAAACCCTGCCGCCACCGAAGCCCGTTGCGCTTTTTCATTGGCCAGTCCTCACTTTCCATAATGCTCTTTGTACTCGGTCGCCGTTAGTCCGGTTATCTTTTTAAACAGCTTGGAAAAGTAGTTCGGGTCTGAGTAGCCCACCATCGCCGATACCTCTTTGACCGAAAGGTCGCCGCTTATCAGGGCGGCCTTTGCTTTTTCGATGCGGATAGAGGTGAGCTTGTCGATAAAGTTAACGCCGGTTTCGTCCTTATAAAAATGGCTGAAGTAGTAGGGGCTGAGGTTGACCTCGCGGGCGATATCCTCCAGCGAGATTTCGCTTGCGTAGTTGCGCTCGATGAAGCTGTCGGCCTTTGCAATCAGGGCGCTGATGCGCTTCTGCTTGGCCGAGGCTATCTGGTGGGAGGTTTCTTCGATATAGCGGGCACAGATGCTGCGCAGCCGCTCGGGGGTTTCGGCTTCTATGACCTGCCCCAGCACCGAGCAGTAGCTTTTGACAGCGCTGCCCCCCTGCTTGCCGAAGCTGACAATCATCAGCACCACCTTGTTTTTCAGCAGCTCGAGGTCGGGCAGCAGCTCGGCGCACATGCGGGCAAAGACATCCTCAAAGGCCAGCAGTGCCCCGCTGGTGTTGCCCGCGGCCGCGGCGGCGTAAATCTCCCGCTCAAAGAAGCTCTCGTAGTCGGATTCATCGGCCGCGGTGTCCTCAATAATATCCTCCACATGCAGGACGGGGCAGTCCTGCTCTACGCCGGAGAGCATTCGCAGGGCGCGCAGCGCCTCGTGGTAGGAGCGGCGGGCCTGCTCTACATCGGGGTAGTATCGCCCCAGGCCGATGGCAATTTCGGGGTAGAGGGCTTCGGCCCTGTCGAAGAAGTTTTTGGCCAGCCGGGAAGCAAAGGTCTTTTGGGCAAAGCCGGTTTCGGAGTGCCCGTCCGACACATAGACCACCAGACGGTTGAGCATCATCGGCCCCACCACGCAGCGGCAGGAGGATTTGAGGATATCCCGGTAGCTTTGGTAGAGCTTCTGGCTTTTGATGCCGGCGCTGATTTTGTTGTGGTCGCCCTCTTCGCCGCGCCCGCCGAACTCTATCACCAGCACAAAGCCGCCGGTGTTTTGGTAGTCGAAAAGGCGGCAGTAGTTGTGCAGCTCGTGGGCGTTGTCGTCAAAGATGCACAGCGAGTTGATAAAGCCGGTTTCCAGCACCGGGACCACCAGCTCGATCTTTTCTTTGAGGGCCATCTCGCGCCGCACACGCTCACGCCGCTCGTCGATGGCCGAAATCACCTTTTTCAGCGCCTCCACCAGCCGCGCCTCGCGCACCGGCTTGAGCAGGTATTCGTCCACATCCAGCGCCACCGCCTCGACGGCGTAGTCGAAATAATCAAAGGCGGAGGCCACTATCAGCCGTACATCGGGGTTGATGCGGCGTATCTGGCGCATCGCTTCCAGCCCGTTGATGCCCGGCATGTTGATATCCATGATGATGATATCGGGGCGGGTGTTGTAGGCTTTTTCAATGGCGTCCCTGCCTGAGCGGGATTTGCCCACAATCTGGATGGAGGTGATGTTATTTTTGATGATGTACTCGATGGAGTCGAGGGCGATGGGCTCGTCGTCTACAATCAGGGCTCGGTACATAATAGCAATCTCCTGCCGGGGTGTTTCTGAAAATGGAAAACCGAGGAGAAATTCGCTGAAAACAGATGGATGCAAGGCAAAAAGCGCAGGAATACTTGATGTATTCCGAGCATTTTTAACGCAGCAAACGCTGTTTTCAGTAGAATCTGCCAAGAGTTTGAAGTTTTCAGAAAGCCCCAAAAGTATTCTGGGTTTTGGGCCGCGGGGGCAGGGTGAACACCGCAGGGTGTTGTGGAAAGGCCGGTATCACGCGGGCTCCCCGCCTTTGATGGGCAGTATCAGGGTAAAGCAGGTTTCGCTGCCGGTGCAGGTAATCTCCATGACATCCCACACGCCGAAAAAGAGGCGCAGCCTTTTCAGCACATTTTTGATGCCGATGCCGGTGGTGTGGCCCTTGAGGGGGGCGGTTTTGGGCGGTTCGGCGCTGGGCGCACCGGTTTTGCCCTGCAATAGCTGCTGTATCCGCTCCTGAGACATGCCCCGCCCGCTGTCGCAGACGGTGACCCGGGCACAGTCGCCCTCTCCCCTGACCCGCACCGAGATGGTGCCCCCCTCCTCAAGCTGGCTGATGCCGTGGATGTAGGCGTTTTCCACAAGAGGCTGCAGGGTCATGCGGGGCACGGCGAGGTTCATCAGCCCGGGGTCGTCCCCCACATCCAGCTCGAACCGCACCGCGTCGCCAAACCGGGTTTTCAGCAGGTACATATAGGAGGACACGTTCTCTATTTCTTCGCCTAGGGTGGCGTCGGTATCCAGCCCGCGCAGGTTGTAGCGGAATATATCGGCGGCATTTTCAAGATAGGAGCAGGTGATGTTATCCCCCTGCATCATGGCAATCTTGGCGCCGATGTTGATGGTGTTAAAGATAAAATGAGGGTTGACCTGCGACTGCAGAGCCAGCAGCTCGGACTCCCGCAGGGCAGTTTTCATCTTCAGGTTGTTCAGCCGCTGCTCGTTGAGGATGGCTTCCAGCCGGCGTTTTTCCTGTATCTCGTTGACATATTCCTTGATGTTTATGGCCATGAGGTTAAAAACGCTGTAGAGCAGGCCGATTTCGCCCCCGCTGGAATCGGGGGCCATGCTGATATCAAAGTTGCCCTCGGAAATCTGGTGGGCGTAGGAGGCGAGGCGGGTAATCGGCTTGGTGACCTCGACGCTGAAAACGATGACGGCGGCGGTGATAAAGATGATGACCACCGCGATCAGGAGGTTGTTGAAGAGGGTGGAGCGCTGCACCCGGCTGCTGATGTCGCTGAATTTTTCAGAGCTGTCGATGAGGTCGCCGCTCATAATCTCTTCTATGTAGCCCATGATGTAGCCGTTCTGCTTGACCAAATCGGCGTAGCCCTCGGTGTACTGGTCAAGGTTGCGCCCCCGCTTGGCGTAGACGGTATCTTCGGCCACCTTGAGGTAGTGGTTAATCATATTGGAAACATTCTTGATTTTGACCCCTCTGGGGGTGTAGTCGGCGCTGCCAAGCAGGCGGCGGGCGCCCAGACTGATGGCCCCCGAATGGTCGTAGAAGGAGAGCAGGCTCTCTGAGCTGCCGGTGGAAAGATAGATTTCCAGGTCGTGCTGTATCGCCCCCAGCTCGCGGTAGACGGCGGTGAGCTCGAGGTTTTTGCTGAACATTTCGGCGGTATCCTGCATGAGGATGTGGGAGGATACATAGGTATAGACCCCCGCCATCATGGCGGTGACCACCGCAAGCAGGAAGAAGGCAATCAGTTTGGTGCGGTATTTCAGACCACGGCTTTGCTGCACGCTGCTACCCTCCCCTTTTATCCTATCTCGGCCTCTGCCTTGTAGCTTTCGAGGTTTTGCGCCGTGACGGTGTAGATA
>JAEWWW010000132.1 GCA_023396215.1 Bacillota bacterium
GGGCTGCGCCCCTCCACGCCTCCTGCCTATGCTTTTATTGCTTTAGTTGTGCAGGTTACACTTTTGCAATTCTTTTTTGAGAACGGAGTATTTTTGCGCTCCTCAAAGCACCGGGAGATTTGTAAAAAACTGTAAAAAATAAGAGCTGCCTGATGGGCGCTTCTTATTTATATGATAACAAAAAGGAAATTAAAAGTCTACTCTTTTTTTAATTTTCTCCTATAATTAGAGTATAGATTTGAGCAGCCAAGAGCGAAGGAGAACAATGATGGTCAACCCAAAAGAAGCCGATGAAAGAAAATATCTGGAGGAAGTACAAGGGAGATTAACAACAGCGCTGGACCAAATCGTTCAGCGGATAGACGACTATTCAAAAGATATACTGGAAATTAAGCGCTATATGTATGAAAACCTGGCCCAGCTTGATTCCGCTGAAAAAGCGGCAAACAGGATTGCGGTTTCTGATAACATTACCTTTGGGGAAAAGGCGATTAAGGAAAGGGAGCAGCTTCAAAAGTTAATTCAGTCCCCCTATTTCGGAAGAATCGATTTTTGTGAAGCACAAGGAAACCCGGACGATGTGTTTTACATCGGCGTGCATTCTTTTATCGACTCGGCGACTTCCCTGCCCGTCATTTTTGATTGGCGCGCGCCTGTATCCAGCATGTTCTATGACTTTGAGATTGGGAAAGCCTTTTATGTGGCCCCTATGGGGAAAATTGAAGGGATGCTGACCCTGAAACGGCAGTATAAAATCAGGCAAACGCAGATGGAGTATATGATAGAAAGCTCCCTCAATATTGACGATGAAATCTTGCAGAAGGAGTTGAGCCAGAACTCTGACGATAAGATGAAAAGCATTGTGGCGACCATTCAAAGGGAGCAGAATGCCATCATCAGAAATGAAGTTGCAAAGGTGCTGATTATACAGGGTGCGGCCGGCTCGGGAAAAACCTCTATTGCTTTGCACCGGGTGGCATTTTTGCTGTACCGCTATAAGGATACTTTGACATCCAACAATGTCGCGATTATTTCTCCCAACAGGGTGTTCGGCAACTATATCTCCAACGTGCTCCCCGAATTGGGCGAGGAGAATATATTGGAGCTGAACTTTGAGGATATGGCGGCAAAGATGCTGGGGCCAAAATACAGGCACCAGACCTTTTCGGAGCAGGTAGAAAGCCTGTTGGCGGATGAAAATCCCGAATCCATCGACAGAATCAGGTTTAAGGCAACCACTCTTTTTGCCGCCCGGCTACAGTCCTACTTGGCGTATGCCGATGAAAATTACTTTGCCCCCACCGATCTTATTTTCGGCGGTTTTGATGCTTCCAAAGAGGAGCTGCTGGCAAGCTATCAGGCACTCAAAAAGCTGCCGATTAAGAACCGCTTGCGCAAAATAGCGGATAACCTGATAGAGAAATATAAGCGGGAGAGTGGCAAGCGGGTGGACGCGGTGGCGGCTCGCCAAGTAAGAAGCAGCATACAAAAGATGTTTCGGTTTAATGACGCGCTTGCGCTCTATCAAAATTTCTATCGTTATATCGGGCAGGAGGATTTATTTCGTCCCATTCAAAAGAACCTGTTTGAATTTTGTGATGTTTACCCGCTTATCTATGTGAAAATGCATTTTGAGGAAGGTGAACAGAACTATAAAAATATCAGGCACCTGTTGGTAGATGAAATGCAGGACTATACGCCTATTCAATATGCGGTTTTGGCAAAGCTATTCTCCTGTAAAATGACCATTCTGGGCGACAGCTACCAAAGCGTAAATCCTTACAGCTCTTCCTCCGCTGAAAAAATACAGTCGTATTTTGACGGATGCAGCTCTGCGGAGCTGTGCAGAAGCTACCGCTCCACCATTGAGATTACCCGGTTTACCCAAAGGATTTTAGAGAACAAAAAGCTGATTCCCATTGAGCGGCACGGCAATGTGCCGACGATAACGGCCTGCCGGACGCAACAAGAACAGCTTGACAGGATACTGCGTTTCATTGAAGCATTCAAGGAGACCGGATACGCCTCACTGGGTATTATCTGCAAGTCGCAGGCACAGGCAAGGCTGCTGTTTGAGCAAGTTAGTGCTGTTTATGGCGATATAACCCTATTGGATTTTGGGAGCAGGGAATTTCGGGAGGGAATCGTAATGACCTCGGTGCATATATCAAAAGGGCTTGAGTTTGACCAGGTGATTGTTCCCGACGTGTCTGACCATCTTTATAAAACCCAACTGGATCGAAGCCTTTTGTATATAGCCTGCACGAGGGCTATGCACAAATTAGATTTGGTTTGCTGCGGCAAGGCAACAGGGTTTTTAGATTAAATAAGGTTTTACACCGTTCATTTTACCGGCTGATAAAATAGAATTACCTGCCAAAACACCGAGGTGCGGGCAGGTAATAAAATATATGCTTTTAGGGGGCCTTCCGGTGGCGGCAATGCGGTTGGGGGGCCTTTTATCTGCCGCCTTTAGGATGCCGCCCCAAAGACCCGGGCTTTTTTCAGCGCCTTGAGGCAGGCGTAGGTGAGGTAGGCCAGCGCGGGAAAGACGACCAGCTTGAAGGGCAGCTTGAGAGCCAGCACCGCCAGATAGCCCTGCCCAAAAAAGATGGAGAGCCACACCGAGTTGAGCAGCAGGTTGAGCACCAGCGAAACCACCGCCTCGGCCATCAGGGTGCGCGGATAGCTGACGCTGCGGCGGTGCAGCAGCAGGCCGTAGGTCATCCCGCGCAGGGCCGCCGTCAGGGTAAAGCCCGGGAAGTAGCTCAGCCCCGCCGAGTTGATGAGCATCCCCAGCAGGTCGCCGACGATGGCGGCGGCAGCCCCCCACAGGGGGCCGAGCATCGCCCCGCAGAGTGAGGTGGCCAAAAATTGCAGGCTGACCCGCTCCACCCCGAAGAGCATCACCGAAAAAAAACGGGTAAAGACGATGTCCAGCGCAACAAACAGCGAAGCCAGTACAAGGCTGCGCAGCTTGGAAGGCTTTGTGAAACCGGGTGTATCCATTAAGTGTCCCCCTTTATCTCTCTGTTGCCGCAGGGCGGCGGTATAGGGTGCGGCGCAAAACGCGGGCAAAAGAATGAGCCGGGGGCGAAAGGCTTGGCCCTCACCGGCTGCAGGACGCGCAGTTATGACGCCGTGTTCGCAAAGCGGTATGGTATCGTTCGCCATCAACCTATGGCGGGCATCAGGATAACGCTATAATAACCGCTGTGCGGTTATTATAGCACAAAGCGCGGGCAACGCAAAGCCGAAAAAATCCCCGGCGCGGCCACCGTTCGGCAGCCTTGCATGGTTGTCTTATCCTCCGCATATATTGGTATAGGCTGCAAGGGAGGTGAAGCGGATGGCCATGGAGGAGTTTTATACCTTCAGAGAATATATGCAGCGCCTTGACGGGGCGCTGACCGCCACCATGGAGGACTACCTCGAGATGACCTACCGGCTTTGCAGCAAGAACGGCTACACGCGCATACACGAGCTTTCTGCGGCGCTGAACGTGCAGCCCCCCGCCGCCACCAAAATGGTGCAGAAGCTGGCCGAGCTGGGGCTGCTCAACTATGAAAAATACGGGGTGATTATCCTCAGCGAGCAGGGTGACACGCTGGGCAAGGCGCTTTTGGCCCGCCACAATACCGTCGAGCGGCTGCTGCGGGTTTTGGGGGTGAATGAGGCCGACCTGCTGGCCGAAACCGAGCGGATGGAGCACGCCCTCTCGGACAGCACCATCGCCCAACTGGATATCTTTTTGCTGTTTTGGCAGAACTACCCCGATTTGAGCTGGCGCTACCGCGCGTACTGCGGCCTGTATCAGGAGCCGCCCCCCATCGGCCAAAGGCCGGATGGCCCACCTGCAACAGAGGGTTAACCCCGGCCCGCACACCGGGCGGCAGAACCAAAACAGAGAAAAAGCACGGAGCAACAGGATTGTTCCGTGCTTTTTGCTGTTGAGATGGGCCGGGCAGGCTTTACAGGAGGCGCGCCCCAGGCTGCCCGGGACAGACGGCGGTTTTCCGGCGCTTTGCCTGCCCTGTTAATAGGCTTCGCTGAGGTTTTTGCGCTTGCGCAGCATTGCCATCTGCTGCTGGAAGATGAATTTGTAAAGGGCATCCAGCTCTTTGTCGGTGTAGTCATAAAAGCGGCAACCGTACTGGTGGGGGGGCTGGCTGCGCAGGTTGATGCGGCGAACCTCACAGTGGAAGGTGAGGGGGCCGTTGGGCAGCAAAATTTCGACGGTAAATTTGCTTTCGCGGTTGAGCACCAAATCGCTGTAAAACCCAATGCCGCCCAGACTGATGTTTTCGACTTGAATTGGCAGCGGCGGGGCTTCGGGGGCGGCGCCCTCAAGGCGCAGATTGGCGTTCATGTTGACGTTCAGCCGGAAGAAGGTGCGTTTTTCAAAGCCCCCCAGACTGGATACCTCCACAATGCGCAGCATGTCGGGGTTGGAGATATAAACCTTCCCCGCCAAAATCTGAAAGCCCAGCCTGCTGTTGAAGATGTTGAGCTTTACCCTTGTGTCGTAGGGCACCAGCATCAGCTGCTGGCCGGGGTTGTTCAGCTCGATGTAGTCTTGGTTAATCCGGTAAATATAACCTGTGGCAAGCAGGTCGTTTTCCATGCTCTTAACCTCAGTGAGCGACGTTTCGTATTCCTTGGCTATCGGCAGCATAATATCCTCCCCAGAGCAGAATGAATAAAAATGTCCTGGTATTGGCTGACCAGATTTGCCCGGCCTATTTACCGGTCTGGTTAAAAGGATGCTATTGTTGGCTTTGCGCGGGGCGGGTTACGCGTCCGCGATGATTCGGTCCACATCCATCAGCAGCACCGCCTGGCTGCCCAACTGCCCCTGCCCCCAGGCATAGGCCCAGTCGGCGTCGGTTTCGGGGTCCAGCGGTGGCTGGATGTCCACCTCAGGAATATAGGCCACCTTGCCCACTCTATCTGCAATCAGGCAGATGGGCTGGTCGTTGTTTTGATGAACCAAAAAGCAGGTGCGGTCGTCATAGGGCTCCGGCTCTTTGCCGAGGCGCAGCCGCAGGTCGATGACCGGGATAATCTCTCCCCGCAGGTCGATAATCCCTTTGGCAAAATGCGGATACTGCGGCACCGGGGTGATGGGCTGTTCCCCCAAAATCTGCACCACATGGGAAATCGGCAGCCCAAAAAGCTTATCCTGCACGACAAAGGTCATGTAGCGGCCGTCTTCCTCGGGAATCCCGCCGCTGAGCTCCTCGTCGCCTCTGAAATCGTCTAACATAACTTCACCTCATAAGATACTGTTTTGGTGTATAGGGGAAGCCCCATCATATCCTGCGGGGCGCTTGCTCAAGGTATTCCTCAAGGCAGAGCTGGTGGCGCTGCATAGCAACGGCGTTTTCGACCCCCACATAGCGGTAGTGCCATGGGCGGAACCCCTGCCCGGTGGCCCCCTGCTTACCCTTGGGGTAGCGCAGCACCAGCCCGTACCTGAAAGCGTTTTGTGAAAGCCATGCATAGGCCGAGGTTTCGGCAAAGCCGGCGTCCAGCGCCCGGTGGTCGGCAGAGGCGATGTCGATGGCGAGGCCGGTGTGGTGCTCGCTGAGGCCGGGAGGGTCAAGGCTGGCTTCGGCCTGCCGGCGGGCTTCCTCGATGGTGAGCCCCTGCAGTACGTAGCTGTACATCCGGGTGCGTATCAGTTTTTCCTGCTGAGCCACGCTGCGGTAGCCCGAAACCACCACCAATTCAATACCCGCTTCGGCTGCGTCGGCCAGCATGAGCTCCACCAGATAAGCGATGTTTTTTTCCACCAGCTGGCCGCCGGTGACCGCCATCAGGTCGACGGTAAAATCGGGTTGAAGGGGGTGGTCTTTATCCACCACCCGAAGGCTCCAGTGCAGGGGGTCGATGGGCTCCAGCGGTTCAAGGTTGGCAATTGGGGTAAAAGCCGGTTCGTCCTGACCGGAGTCGCCGGGCGGGAACTCCTGCTCCGGTTCCGGGACTTGCTCCGGAGCCGGCTCAGGCTGTGGATCAGACGGCTGCTGCTCCTGTGAAACAGGGGTGGCAGGGGTTTCGGGCAACGAAAGCGAGGTCTGTTCCTCTCCCCCGCCGCCGGAAAAGGGCCGGGCCTGTATGGCATACCAAACCAGCAGGAAGGATAGCAGCAACAGCAGCGCCGAGCCAAGCCATATGAGGAGCGAAAAATGCTTGCCGCTCATATCTTTACTGAGAGCCGGCTTAAATGCCAGCCGTTTTTTGCCCATAGATGGTTCTCCTTTTTGTCGTGTTGCCGGGATGTGGGTGTTCAAAAAGCGGGGCTGCGGCCGCTTCCGCGCCAAAGGGCGCGCGACCGAAAGGCGAAGCCCCCGCGGCGCCGGGCTGCGGTTTGTGTGTTAAGCCCGCCCGGGCGGCATCATATCAGGCTGTAAGGCAACATGTCAGGATTCTTGCTGCTGCGCCGGGGCTGCCGCCTCGCCGCGCCGTTTGCGCGCCGAAAGCAGCTGAGAGCCGCCGGGCGCAGCGGGCTGTACCGAGGCTTCTTCAAGGTTTTTGATTTTTGCCGAGGTTTGCAGAAGCTGGGCGTAGATGGCCGCAATCAGCTCGTAAAGCTGGGGGGGAATGTTGCTGCCCACCTCCAGCATACACAGCAGCGAGGCTGCGCTGTCGTCGCGAAAGACCGGGATACCCTGCTGCTCGGCGATATCGATAATGCGCTCGGCAACCGCCCCGTAGCCCGAGGCGATAACCACCGGGGCGACATCCTCGGTGGAGTTATATCTCAGCGCAACCGCTTCGTTTTTCTTAGACTTTGACATCAATACCCGTCCTTTTGTGCGGCAACGATTTAAACACGTCCATCAGCGACCTTGGCCGCTCCAGCTTGCTGATGGCGACCTCCTGGGCGCGGTAGCCGCACCGGGCAATCAGTTGCGCCAGATTATCCCGAATGGGGGCAAAGGCCTCGGCATAAGGCCCGGGGCAGAACAGCTGCAGGCTGACCGCCTGCTGGCGCACCATCAGCTCGGTTTCAAACTGGCCGATGCCCTCGATATCAAACACGATGAGCATGTGGATGTTTTCGCCCTCCTGCCCGCCTGCCTCGCGGCCTTCGGCGCTGTTGGGGTCTATCCAGATTTCGGCGAAGGATTTGATATCCATATACCGCACCGGCACCACAAAGTGCAGCAGCGGCGTGAAGTTGCAGGGGGAGGAAAGCAGGCTGTGGATGATTTTTTCTATTTTATCCGAGTTGAGCAGGGTGATGGTGCTATCCCCCGCCTGCCGCCCGATGATTTGGGCGAGGGTATCCATGACCCGGGAGCTTTGCTGCCCCTGTTCCCTGCCCTGACCCTGTGTAAGCAGCTGCCGCACCAACCCCAACAGCTCGTCCTTTTGCCGGGCGTCGTCCATCAGGGTGAAGAGGTTCAGCAGGGTTTCCTGCAGGTAGTCGGGGTTGTCGTTATACCGCGAAAGGTTGTATATCACAATGGGGACAAGCTTGGCAAGCTTGGGCGAAAAGAGGATGCTGTTTTCCACCTCGCTGAGAACCTCCAGCAGCTGCTGTTTCAGCGAGGTGAAGTTTTGGGCCGCGTCCTCCCGCCGGAAGGCGGCGGCCAGCGCCGACAGCCGCCCCGAGAGGGTCTTGCTGGCGTCGAGGCTGTGGGCCAAAAAGTCGAGATTATTGGCAAGGGAATCGAGGATTTCGCCCTTGGTCAGAAGGCCGTTGAGCGATTTCAGCAGCGCCGCCACGCCCTGACGCATCTCCTGATGGGGGGCGCCGGCCACCAGCTCGCGCAGCAGGTCGAACAGCTCGCCCTTGAAGGAGGTGGAGGTGTGCTCCTGCTTCATCATCTCGGCCACAATCTGGTCGGGAGAAACCAGCAGCGCGTCAAAGAGCTGGTGGATTTCCTGTGTGACCGTGCTGTTGTTGGCCGGCAGCAAGCGGATAATCTCTTGCAGCATGAAGATATTTTTGAGAAAACCCACCGTCACCGACGGGTCTTTGAGCAGGTTCATCAGGATGGAGGGGGCGTTTTCCTGATTGAGGATGTTGTTTTGCTGCAGCAGCTCGCTTTTTTGGTCGGATTTGACCACCTTGTTGATGTCCTGAATGTTAAAGGGGATGGTTGGGTCGGCATTCTGCTTGTTTGGCTGAACAACGCTTTTATTGACCAGCGGGGTTGTAATTTTTAATATATCAGCCATCTGTTTTTCACCTTTAATTATTTAATGCCTGCTGAACAATTCAAAAACGTAACAATAGCAATGTTTTAATGGCGTTTTTGAATTGTTCAGGTGCAAGGTTTTTGCCATATTTGGCAAAAACCTTGCACAATGGATTTGAGGCGTGTGTCCTCAAATCCATTCAGGGAGTCAATCAATGCATCTGAAGCGGAAAAACGCCCCTGTTTTTCCACTCGGAAAGGCAGAAACAGCCTTTCCGACAAATGCGTTTCGCAAAACGCATTTATTCAGTGGACATTATTGAACAAAACCACCGAAAATGTGATACAAGGCCGGCACCGGGGGTGATAAAACCAAGGGCCCGGCGGCAGCCTTCCAATGGATTTGCGCATCAGGATTTTGGGGAGCTGCCCGCAGGCTTTGACCCTCCAAAAGCATGGAGCTGTTACTATATATATTATCGTGTCTTTTTGCAAAAAATTAACGGGAGAATAAAGTTTTCAAATATTGTGTCGAAATAAATATAGAGGGTTATTGCAGCTTGTAGAAAAATGTCAGGCAGCGAAGGGCCTTTGGGCGAAAAAACAGCACGGCAGAGCCTGCTCCCCCGATAGCCGCAAGGCGGCGGCGGGCAAGGGCGCTGCAAGGCGGTGGACGCTCCGGGGGCTTTGGTTGCCTGAACCGTTATCTGTATGCAAAGCCAGGGATTCAAATACATTGAGTAGGTGAAAAAATGAGCTCATTTGACGTAAGCATGGAACCAATGCTGGAGATGTTCATCTTTGAGTCTAACACCCTTCTCGAGCAGTTGGACGACCTGATGCTCGAGGCCGAAAAATCCAAACATCTGGATGAGGACAGCATTAATGAGATTTTTCGCATTATGCATACCATCAAGGGTTCGGCGGCCATGATGGGTCTTGAGGTGATATCCACCCTTGCACACCGGGTGGAGGATATGTTTTTCCTCATCCGGAAGGACCCCGACCTGCTAAGTGGCAGCGGCGAAGTGGTTTATGACTTGGTTTTGCAGGTTTCAGATTTCCTTAAGAACGAGATTGAGCTGGTGCAGGGCGGCAACTACACCGCCAGCGACGCCACCGCTCTTATTTTACAACTGACCAGACAGACCGAGGCCATGGACGGCGGCGGTGCGGCAGCTCCCGCGGCGCCCGCTGCCGGTAAGGTATCCGCCAGGGCGGCGGCCGCCGCACAGGGGGAGCAGCTGCATCAGGTGCGGGTCTTCTTTGAGGAAGGCGTGCAGATGGAAAACATCCGCGCCTTTATGCTCATCACCCAGCTCACTCCTTTGTGCTCGGTGCTGGAGTCGGTACCCAGCCACCCCGAAAACGACGCGAGCACCTCTGAGGAGATTATCAAGAACGGGCTGCTCCTGCGCTTTGCCGCCGACCTGCCGCAAGAGGTTTTTGACCAGATTGAAAAGGCGGTTAACATTCACTACTACGAAGTGATAGAGGAAAACCGGCAGCAGACGGCCGAGGCCAAGCAGGCGAACGCCGCCGCTGCCGCCCAGAGCGGCGCGGGCGGCCAGAACAACACCGGCGGCGGTCAGCACGCGGTGAAGCAGAGCCTCATCAGCGTCAATCAGGCCCGGTTGGACAGGTTGCTGGATTTGGTGGGCGAGATTGTGATCTCGGAATCGATGCTGGAGGGCAGCCCCGACCTTGAGGGGCTGGAGCTGGAGCATTTCAGCAAGTCGGCACGCCATCTGAGCAAGCTGACCCTTGAGCTGCAGGACGTGGTGATGTCGCTGCGGATGGTGCCCATCTCGGGCGTGTTTAAGAAGATGGGGCGTCTGGTGCGGGATATGAGCCGCAGCCTTGGCAAAGAGGTGGAGCTTGAAACGGTGGGCGACGACACCGAGGTGGATAAGACGGTGAGCGATACCCTCGGCGACCCGCTGATGCATATGATACGCAACGCCATGGACCACGCCATCGAGCCCCCCGAGGAGCGCATTGCCGCCGGCAAGCCCCCCGAGGGCAGAGTGACCCTGGCCGCCAAGAGCACCGGCGGTACCATTGTAATTACCATCACCGACGACGGCCGCGGGCTGAACCCCGAGGTGATTTTGAATAAGGCCAGAAAGAACGGGCTGCTGACCAAGCCGGAAAACGAGTACAGCGAGGCCGAGATATTCTCGATGATTATGCTGCCCGGTTTTTCTACCAAGGAGCAGGTAACCGAGTATTCGGGCCGGGGCGTTGGCATGGACGTGGTAAAGAGCAACCTTGAAACGGTACACGGCACCATTACGGTGGAAAGCCAGCAGGGCAAAGGCACCCGCTTTACCATACGCATTCCGCTGACGCTGGCCATCATCGACGGTATGAAGCTGAAGGTGGGCGACGACGTTTTTACCCTGCCCATCACCGCCATAAAGCATTCCTTTAAGC
>JAEWWW010000146.1 GCA_023396215.1 Bacillota bacterium
TGCTCCTCCTCTTCCGCAAAAAGCCACGTTCGCATCGGCTAAGCGCTTGCAAGCGCACGCTTTTTACGCCGATTTGCTCTCTACCAGCTTTTTGCGGGCTGCCGCCTGCGGCGGCGTGTCGTCTGGATCATCAAACCATTATAATAAAAAGCACCCCATTGGGGTGCTTTTTTATTGGCGCTACCACTGCGGCGGGGCTATCCGCTCGCTTTGCTCATCGGGCGTGCAGCAGGAACCTGCAATTCCCACACACGCCCCTTCCCAAGGCGTTTGCATATTCTGCGGAATATGCAGCCACCCTTCGGGTGTGAAACACCTCACGGGCGGGACTAAGTCCCCCCCCGTGTACCCCCCAAGCCTCCGGCCGGGTTACAGTTCCCTCGCATACGCTTTTTCCCTTTCTGGAGGGTGAGCGTCTACATCTACTTTGGCCCAATGATACAGAAAGACATAGCCTCCCCACAAGGAGTGCTGTGTCTTTCTTTATGCGCAAAAGTCTGGTACTATAAAATGCAGGCTTTCTTATATCACGCAGATAAGCAGGAATTCGCCGGAGCTTATTACGAATACAGTATGTTTTGTTTATCGGAGGGTTTACCATGCCGCAGGAGCATCTTATATGGATAGAAAAATATTTAAAAGAGGTCTATCAGACCCCTATACTCGAAAGCTTTTTGGGGCTTCAGATTGGTGAGGTTCAGGAAGGCAAAATTACACTCAGTGCGAAAATTAAGGATTTGCACAGCAATTTTTATGGTTCTGTACACGGGGGCACCCTGGCTTCCATTTCTGACGTAGCAATGGGCATTGCCTGCGTCACACTGGGCAAACGCGTGGTGACCATTGATATGAGTGTCAGCTACATCAAAAATGCTCCAACAGGCAGCACGCTGACAGCCGTGGGTGAGGTCATTAGCAATGGCAGAACCATCATGCGGGCGGTGGGAGAAATCTATCACGGCGACCAGTTTCTTGTAAGGTCCCAGGCGTCCTATTTTGTGACCGGCGATTTTACCGAGAATAATTATCCCCAATCCGGATCATGATATCGCGGTGGCGCGCAAGAGGAAATGACGCGTTCCCCGCATCCATCTTAACCCAATGGCACACAGGCAAAGCCCGCGCAGATTGTTTCTGTGCGGGTTTTTAAGCGGCAGCTTGGGGTTGCGGCCTGTTTTGCGGCGGAGGGGCGCAGGGGCAGGCTGCCCTGTCATTTTCGGTGACCAAGTCACATAAAAATTACCCGGCCCCTGTTATACTGGGTGCAGTTACCTACGCAGCAACACACGAGAGGACGGATAATCATGACTGTAACATTAACCAAAGAAAATTTTGAACAAGAGGTTTTGGCATCGGACCAGCCTGTCCTTGTGGATTTTTGGGCCCCCTGGTGCAGCCCCTGCAACCGACTTTCCCCCTTGGTGGAGGAACTGGCCGGCGAACTGGCGGGCAAGGTCAAAATCGGCAAGGTGAATGTGGATGAAGAGCATGAGCTGGCAACCCAGTTTCAGGTGATGAGCATCCCGATGCTGGCGCTGCTCAAGGAAGGCAGGCTGACAGGCACGCTGGTAGGGCTCAGGCCGAAGGAAAGCATCTTGAAGCTATTGGAGGAATGAAAATGTTTTTCAAATCGAAACCCGCTTATTTCTCTCTCACCATGGCGCGGGCGGCCGAAGAGCTGCAGCGGGATAGCTCCATCAGGCTGCTGGATGTGCGCACCCCGGAGGAGTACGCCGGCGGCAGCATCCCCGGCAGCATCAACCTGCCGCTGAACCAGATTGCGCAGGCCCCGAAGATGGTGGCCGATAAAGACGCCCGCCTGTTTGTCTATTGCCGAAGCGGCGCCCGCAGCCGAAACGCCAGTGAAGCGCTGGCGGCCATGGGCTACACCAACGTGACCAACATCGGCGGTATCATCGAGTGGCCGGGCAGCCTTGAAAGGAAGGTGGGCGCGTGAAGACGGTTATTATCGGCGGGGTGGCCGGGGGGGCTACCGCTGCCGCGCGGCTGCGCAGGCTGGATGAAGCGGCGGAAATCATCCTGCTGGAGCGGGGTGAGTACATCTCCTACGCCAACTGCGGCCTGCCCTATTATATCGGCGGCGAGATTACCGACCGCGACGCCCTGACCCTGCAAACCCCCGAAAGCTTTAACGCCCGCTTCGCGGTGGATGTGCGGGTGCGGCAGGAGGCGGTGCAGATCGACCCGAAGCGCAAAACGGTGCGGGTACGCCGCCTTGCATCGGGCGAAGAGTATGAAGAAAGCTACGACAAGCTGATTGTTTCGCCGGGGGCCGAGCCTGTGCGCCCCGGCTTGCCCGGCATCGGGGATGCGCGCATCTTTACCCTGCGCACCATCCCCGATACCTTGCGTATCGATGACTTCATCCAGCAAAACAGCCCCAAAAGAGCGGTGGTGGTGGGCGGCGGATTCATCGGCCTCGAGATGGCCGAAAACCTGACCCGCGCCGGGCTGTCGGTCACGGTGATAGAGCTGGCCGACCATGTCATCGGCCCCTTTGACTACGATATGGCCGCCCACCTGCACCGCTACCTGCGGCATAAGGGGGTCTGCCTGCTGCTGGGCCGGGGGGTACAGGGCTTTTCCCCCGCGGCGACCGGGCTGGAGGTGGCGTTGAACGACGGCCAGCGGCTGGAAACCGACATGGTACTGATGTCGGTGGGGGTGCGCCCCGACAGCCGCCTTGCGCAGGAGGCGGGGCTTGCCACCAACAAGCGAGGGGCCATCGTGGTAGACGCCCATATGCGCAGCTCCGACCCCGATATCTACGCGGTGGGCGACGCGGTGGAGGTGCGGCATCTGGTGAGCGGCGGCCCCGCCCACATCCCACTGGCCGGCCCCGCCAACAAGCAGGGGAGAATTGCCGCCGACCACATCTGCGGCCTCGCCAGTGCCTACAAGGGGGTGCAGGGCTCGTCGGTGCTCAAGCTGTTTGAGATGACCGCCGCCTCCACCGGGCTGAACGAGAGCGCCGCCAAGGCCGCGGGCATCGAGTACGACAAGGTGCACACCCACCCGGCCTCCCACGCCACCTACTACCCCGGAGCCGCCGGTATGAGCATCAAGGTGCTGTTTGAAAAGGGCGGCGGGCGGATTATCGGGGCGCAGCTGGTGGGCTTCGGCGGGGTGGATAAGCGCTGCGACGTGCTGGCCACCGCCATCCGCGCGGGGATGACCGCCTACGACCTCACCGAGCTGGAGCTTTGCTACGCGCCGCCCTTCTCTTCGGCCAAAGACCCGGTGAATATGGCGGGCTATATCATAGAAAACCTGCTGGAGGGCAGGCTGCGCCAGTTCCACTGGCATGAGGTGGAGGAAGCAGCCCGCCGCCCCGACGCGCTGCTGCTGGATGTGCGCACTCCGTGGGAGTACAGCCGCGGACGGATTGAGGGCGCGGTACACATCCCGGTGGATGAGCTGCGCCAACGGCTGGGGGAGCTGCCCCGGGATAAAACCCTCTATGTCTACTGCCAGAGCGGGCTGCGCAGCTATCTGGCCTGCCGCATCCTTTCGCAGAATGGGTATGAGTGCCTCAACCTTTCGGGCGGGTATGAGCTTTACTCGCTGATTGAGGGCGACCGCGAGGTGAACACCGGAGCGGCGGCTCCCTGCGGGCTGAGGAAGTAACGGGGAGAATGGTAAACCGCCGGCTTTCAGTCCACAGGCTTTTGGTCGCGTGATATCTGCACCAGAACAGATTGAAACAGCGCAGGGTCAGTCGACCTTTGCGCTGTTTTTCGTCCTTTGGCCGGATAAAAATCGGCGGCTACCCATACGCCTTTTGGAGATGGGTTCCACAAGGTGAAACAATAGAAAACGCCGGTGCAAGACAACCTGCCTGCACCGGCGCTTTCTCTAAGAGGGGAATAAGGAGAAAAAAGGGGTTTATATAAAACTGAGCGAAGGCTACCGTTTGCCGGGAATATCCTCGCCCAGAGTCAGCGAAAGGTTGATGGTCTGACCGCCGCGCAGCACCTCGAGGGAGATGGTTTCGCCAACATGGCGGTTGGCAAGGTCGTTTACCACGTCGTTGGTGCGGCCCACCACCGTGCCGTTAATCGATACCAGCAGGTCGCCGGCTTGCAGACCGGCTGCCGCCGCGGGGGAGCCTTCCACCACCTCAGCCACATAAACGCCCAGCTGGCGCACACGATAATCCATAGCGGTTTTAGCGTCAAGAACCTCCAGCAGCGAAACCCCCATGCTGACCCGCCCCTGCACATAGCCGTGGTTTTTCAGTTGGTCCAGCACGGCGCTGGCGTCGTTGATGGGGATAGCGAAGCCCAGCCCTTCGATGTTATCTCCGGCGGATTTTGCCACGACAATGCCAATGAGCTCGCCCTTGCTGTTGAACAGCCCGCCCCCCGAGTTGCCGGGATTGATGGCGGCGCTGGTTTGCAGCAGGTTCATGGTGCGCCCGTCCAGAGAGATTTCACGGTCGAGGGCGCTGATGATGCCGTCGGTCACGGTGCCGCCCAGCTCACCCAACGGGTTGCCGATGGCCACCGCCAGCTCGCCCACCATAAGGGTATCCGAGTCGCCAAAGGTGACGGCGGCAAGGCCGGTTGCTTCTACCTTAATCAGGGCCACGTCGGTTTTGGCGTCGGTGGCCACCAGTGTTGCCGGGTAGCTTTCGCCGTTTTTCAGCCGCACGGTAATTTTGCTTGCGTTCTCAATCACATGGTTGTTGGTGGCGATGTAGCCGTCTGTGCTGACAATCACGCCGCTGCCCGCGCCCTGAGAAACATAGCGCCCGCCCCAGTTGCTGCTCACCGTTTCAGAGGTGATTTCCACCACCGAATGGGCGGTTTTGGCTGCGATTTCCGCCACCGAAAGCTCGGCCGGGGCCGACATGGGGGTGGCGGGGTTTTCGGGCTGCTCCTGCACCAGCGACTGGCTTTCGGCCGGGGGCACAAGGCCCAGTTGGCTTGCGGCAAGGCCGCCTGCAAAGCCCACCACCCCGGAGGTCAGCAGCGAAGCCACCAGCATCAGGGCGGCGGCCCCGCGGGTCATATATTTTTTCTCTTTGGGCTTGCGGCCTCTGCCCGGCGCGGGCTGCGGGTCGGGCAGCTCCCTGAAGCTTGGCTGCCATGACTGCTGCGGCTCATACGCCTGCCGGTTATAATAATTGCGGCCGCGCAGGCTGTCAGAGTCATCTTCCCGGTTGTTTTTGTTCCATTCCATAACTGCTCCTCCTTCACCGTGGAGTTTTCCGGTGCTGTTCAATATAAATTAATCGTTGACTTTATTGTATCCATCGTGGACAGCCATTTCATGTGGATTTCTTAAAAAAATCTCAAAAGATAGATGAATGAACTATGAAAACCCGTTCATATATGGCTGCAATGTTAAAGATGGGGTACAAAGATTATCTTTTCGTTGAACCCCGCCCCCCGGTATGCTAAAATAATGAACATGTGAAAGGCTGGAAAAGGCCGCGGCCGCCAGCCTCATTTTATCCCGACGGAGGTCTTTTATGGAAACCAATCAGGGCAAGCCCGCCCAAAAGCCCGCAAAGGCGGTGGTCATTGTCACGGCAATCATTGTGGTAGCCGCATTGGCCGCGCTCTATTATATGCTCTTTCAGCCCGGGAAAAGCACCGAGGGACAGCCTCAGGCGGTAATCTGGCTGGATGGCGAGGAGTATATGCGCGTTCCGCTGGACCCCGACGCCCCGGCACAGACCATCGACCTGTCGCCGCAGGGCAAGCCGATTACACTGGAGATTAAGGATGGCAAAATCCGCTTTTTAAAGGCGGAATGCCCCGACCAGATTTGCGTTCACGCCGGATTTATCTCGCTGGATGGGCAGACGGCCATCTGTATGCCCAACCGCACGGCGGTAACCGTGACCATTGAGGAGTAAAGAAAAAAGGCTCCCTGCCTAAAGGCGGGGGTCTGCTGCTTCTTGGCTTAAATGGCGGCAGGGCGGGCAATTTCACACAAAAAACGGGCGCTTGTTTAAACTGTTAAAGTGTGTTATAATTTAAACAAACCTTGAGCTGGCAAAATGATACAGCTTTTTAGCCTGCCGTTAGAGCCCTCATAAATAGCATTACCTCCCCCGGTCTGTGGGTTTTGTTCATAGGCCGGGGGATGCCTTTGCCCTGCGGCGCCCACAGGCAGGGGCCAGCGGGGGAGAAGGGGCGAGCCAACGCCACTGCCCGGGGGCCTCGCCCTGGGTGGAAGCGAAGGGTACACCAATCGATTAACGGCTGGACAAGCGGCATTTTGCCACCATGCACAATCTATAAAACACCAATCATATGAGAGGGGTATTGTATGAGCAGCAAAACCAAGGCGACCTCCAACAAATTTGCATCCAAATGGGGGTTTATTTTGGCGTCGGTCGGCTCCGCGGTGGGCATGGCCAACGTGTGGGGGTTCCCCTATAAGCTGGGCAAATACGGCGGGGGCGCGTTTTTGGTGGCCTATATCCTCTTTATTGTAATTTTCAGCTATGTGGGGCTTGCGGCAGAATACGCCATCGGGCGCCGGTCTAAAACCGGCACGCTGGGCTCTTACCGGGCAGCGTGGAAATCGGGCGGCAAAGAGGGCGTCGGCAAATATATGGGGTGGCTGCCGTTGGCAGGCTCGATATGTATCGCCATCGGTTACGCGGTCATCATCGCATATGTGCTAAAGGCGTTTCTCAACTCGATTACCGGCAGCCTGATGCATGTGGATACCGGTATCTGGTTTGAATCCTTCTCTATGTCAGGTTATTCGGTGGTGCCCTTTCACATTGCGGTGGTGGTGGGTACCCTGCTGACCCTGCTGCTGGGCGCGGACAGCATTGAAAAGACCAATAAGATTATGATGCCGGTGTTTTTTGGCATTTTTATTCTGCTGGCGGTGCGGGTGGCGCTGCTGCCCGGCGCGCTGGAGGGCTACAAGTTTATGCTGACCCCCAGATGGTCAGAGCTGGCAGACCCCATGGTGTGGGTTTGGGCCATGGGCCAAGCCTTCTTTTCGCTTTCGGTAACCGGCAGCGGGATGGTTGTATACGGCGCTTATCTGAGCGACGGCGAGGATATTGTGCATAGCGCCAAATACACCGCCATCTTTGACTCCATTGCGGCGTTGGTGGCTTCGCTGGTGATTATTCCCGCCTGCTTTGCCTATCAGGTGGATGTGGGCGCAGGCCCCGGGCTGCTTTTTGTCACCCTGCCCAAGATTTTGCAGGACATTCCCATGGGGCAGATGTTTGCCATCATTCTGTACACCGCCATGGTTTTTGCCGGAGTTACCTCGCTGCAAAACATGTTTGAGGCGGTGGGGGAATCGCTGCTGTACAAGTTCCCCAAGCTCAGGCGCAAAGTGATGCTGGTTATCCTCTGCGTCATCTGCCTGGGCATCGGCATACATATGGAGCCCATCTTTAAATGGGGCCCGTGGATGGATTTGGTGTCGATTTACATCATCCCCATTGGCGCGACGCTGGGCGCTGTTTCATGGTTTTGGGTGATGAAAAAACAAGACCTGCTGGATGAAATCAATAAAGGCTCAAAAAAGAAGTACGGCAGTTTCTGGCATAGCATCGGCAGGTTTGTGTATGTTCCGCTGGCCATTATCCTTTGCTTGGTGGCGCTGCTCAAAAAGGTGGCATTTTAAAAGACCGATAAAAAACCCAAAGCCCCTGCCTTTTGGCAGGGGCCGTTTGTTTTTTGCCCTCGCCGCCGCTTAAAACCGCTTGGAGGCGAGGGACTTTCTGGTTTTTTGCAGGTTGCCCAGCACCTTGTCGGCGTCCCGCAGGGCGACGCCCACCGCCAGCACGTCGATGATGGAAAGCTGCGCGATGCGGGAGGACATGGGCTCCGGCTTGTAGGACTGCTCCTTGGCGGCAACCATCAGCACGATATCCGAAACCTTGGTGATGGGCGACTTCATGCCGCCGGTGATGCAGATGGTGGTCGCCCCGGTATCGTGGGCGATGCGCAGGCTTTCTATCAGGTCCTTGGAGCCGCCGGTGTGGCTGATGGCCAGCGCCACATCCCCCGGGCCCATGGTGGCCGCACTCATCGCCTGCATATGGG
>JAEWWW010000095.1 GCA_023396215.1 Bacillota bacterium
CCTCGGATTGGTCGATATCCAGTATCGCGGCTATCTCGCTGATGGTGGGCTCCCGTCCTTCGCGGGTGGTGAACTGCTCCCGCACCCGGATGACCTTGAGCCCCAGCTCCTTGAGGCTGCGGCTGACCTTGACGGTGCCGCCGTCCCTGAAAAGGCGGCGGATTTCGCCCAGTATCACCGGCACCGCGTAGGTGGAAAAACGCACCCCCCGGCCGGTGTCAAAGGCGTCCACCGCTTTGACCAGCCCAATGCAGCCAGCGCCGAACAGGTCGTCGTATTCGATGCCCCGGCCCTTGAACTTATGCGCGCAGGAGTGAACGAGGCCCATGTTCTCCTCTACCATCCTGCTTCTTTCGGCGTTTTCACTCTGATTTATGGCATACATCATTGGCTCCCTTAGAGGTTATCCTCCTCTCAAGGACAACGGTGGTGCCCTTGCCCGGCACCGAGTAGACCTTCACCTTATCCATCAGCTGCTGCATCACCGCAAAGCCCAGCCCCGCCCGCTCGCCTGTGAGGCAGGTGGTGTAGAGCGGCTCCATCGCCTTTGGGATATCGGGTATGCCGCAGCCTTTGTCGCGAATCCGGATGGTCACCTTGTCCCCGCTAATTTTTGCCTGTATGTACACCCGGCCGATGGTGTTCTGATAGCCGTGAACCACGCAGTTGGTTACCGCTTCTGACACCGCCGTTTTGATATCGCAGATTTGCTCTACCGTTGGGTCGAGCTGGGCCACGAAAGCCGCCACCGCCGTGCGGGCAAAGCCCTCGTTGACCGACCTGCTGTAAAAGGTCATGCTCATGTAGTTTTCCATCTTCATCTGCCGCTCCCTCCGCTATCCACCAGACCAAGATTGCCGATGCCCGCCAGATGCATCACCTTGCGGATATGCCCCGGCAGGTTGACAAGCTCCAGCCGTCCGCCGACATCCTGCATCAGGCCGAAGCGCCCCAGCACCAGACCGATGCCGGAGCTATCCATAAACTCCACCGCGGCAAAATCCAGCCGCAGCAGCTTGGGCATGTTGCGCGATACCGTGCTGTCAATCTCCTCCCGCATCTGCTTGACGTTGTGGTGGTCAATCTCGCCCGAAATGTAGGCCGATACCACATCGGGCGCTGTTTCGATTCTGACCGGCATGTTTTCTCCCCCTTTGTTTTGGGCGGTCGCAGCCGTCCTGTTCTGTTTTGCCCCGGGCGGCGGGCTTGTCCCACCGTGAGAGGGCATAAAAAAACAATCCTCTGTTCCTAAGAATAGAGGATTGCCGCTGCGTTTTTTATCAGATTATGGTGGCGTTAAAGGGCTGGTTCTGTCGAAAGGCCGATGCTGTCGAATTTTGCGGCGGCCCGGTACGCCGCTGCGTATAGGCGGCAGGGCGGTTGGACGCTCCTTGATATATGCCCATATACCACCTCGCCGCAGGTAACACCCCTCCAAGGAGGGGAATGAGAGAAACTGCCCGTAAGGGCAGATAGTATCCCATAGACAGCGTGAAGGGCGGTTGACCGTCATCCCCCTATGGTACAGCGCGTTTTCAGGGGTGGGTTTGCGCTGACTGTTGCCCCTCGCCCAGCACCAGCGCCCGCATCTCGGCCGCCAGATAGAGCGAGCCCCAGATGAGCACCGCGTCGGCCTCTTCGGCCAGTGCCAGCCGCCATGCCTGCCGCGGGCTGTCGCAGGCCTGCGCCCTGCAGTAGGGGGCCGCGGCAGCGGCCAGCCGGGCCGCCGGAAGCGCCCGAGGGTTGGGCGGCGCCACCGTGAAGATGCTTTGGATATGGGGGGCGATGCAGTCGATGGCCCCCTGCCAGTCCTTATCCGAGAGCATGCCCGCCACGGCGGTAATTTTTTTGCCCTGCACCAGCTGCTCAAAGGCCTGCTCCAGCACCCGCGCGCCGGCAAGGTTGTGGGCGCCATCTAAAATCACCAGCGGGCTGCGGCTGAGTATCTCCATCCGGGCGGGCAGCCGCACAGCGGCGATGCCCGCGGCAATGGCCTGCCCGGTCACCGGCCAGCCCTGCCGGGCCAATAGCAGCAGCGTTTCCACCGCGGTGATGCAGTTGGCCACCTGATGGCGGCCCACCAGCGGGATATGCAGGCTGTGGCCCCGGTAAAGGATATCGCTGCCCTCGAGGGTGCAGCTTTTGACCTGGGCGGCGGCAAGGCTGCCCATCACCAGTCTGCCCCCCTGCCGGGCGCAGTGCTCCATGATGACGGCGAGGGCCTCGGGGTGCTGCTCCGGGTAGGATACCACCGGGGTGCCCTGCTTGATGATGCCGCATTTTTCGCCGGCAATCTGCTCCACCGTGCTGCCCAGCACCTGAGTGTGGTCGAGGTCGATGGCGGTGATGACCGCCGCCATCGGCGGGCCGATGACGTTGGTTGCGTCAAAGCGGCCGCCAAGGCCCACCTCCAGCACCACCGCGTCGCAACCCTCGCGGGCGTACCACCACAGGGCGGCGGCGGTAATAACCTCAAACTCGGTGGGGTTGTCCTCCCCCGCCGCTTCGATGCAGCCCCGCACCGCCTGCACCGCTTCGGCAAGGCTCCGGGGGGGTATCATCTGCCCGTTTATCTGCATCCGCTCGCGAAACTCCAGCACATAGGGGGAGATATACAGCCCGGTTTTGCAGCCAGCGGCATGCAGCGCCGACGCAATCATCGATGCGGTGCTGCCCTTGCCGTTGGTGCCCGCCACATGCACAAATTTCAGCTTATCCTGCGGGCGGCCCAGCGCCTCCAGCAGGGCGGTGATGCGGGCAAGCCCCGGCTTGCTGCCGAAGCGCTCCAGCGAGTGGATATATTCAAGGGTTTGGTCCAGCGTCATAAAGCCTCCTATAAAGGGATTGCCCCGGCTGTTTGCCGGAGCATAAGATGGGTTGGTTTGGTTGGGCGGGGGTAGCCGCCTTTGCAGAGGATCAGCCCCGGGCGGGAGGATGTTATCCGCCCCTACGCATTTGCGGCTATTCGCCGAGCGACCACAGGTCGCCCCTACGGGTTGCGGGGAGGACCCCATTCCCCTCCCTGGAGGGGTGGCACCCGCAGGTGCCGGGGTGGTTTAGCAGGCGGATGTTATCCGCCCCTACGCATTTGCGGCTATTCGCTGGGCGACCACAGGTCGCCCCTACAGATTGTGGGGAGGACCCCATTCCCCTCCCTGGAGGGGTGGCACCTGCAGGTGCCGGGGTGGTTTAGCAGGCGGATGTTATCCGCCCCTACGGATTGCGGCTATTCGCCGGGCGACCACAGGTCGCCCCTACGGGTTGCGGGGAGAAGCCAAATCCCCCTTTGGAGGGGCGGCCAAAGGCCGCTCTTAGCCCAGCGCCGCGATGCTTTCCTCGATGCGGGCCATGCGCTCTTTGGCCTTGGCCAGCTTTTCCTGCTCGGTGGCAATCAGCTGGGGCGGGGCCTTGGCCACAAAGCCGGGGTTATCCAGCTTACCGCTGATGACGGCGATATCCTTTTCACAGGCGGCCTTCTCTTTGCCAAGGCGGGCCAGCTCTTTTTCTTTATCCACCAGTTCGTTCATGGGAATCATCGCACGCGCGTCGCCGGTGATGGCCTGCACCGTGCCCTCCAGCGCAAACTGGGCGGCCACCTGCACTTCGGAGGACGAGGCCAGCCGCTTGATAAAGCCGATGCTCTGCTCAAAGATGGCGGGAGATTTGGTTTCGATATAAACGGTGGCCTTTTTGCTGGGGGGGATGTTCATCTCGGCCCGCAGGTTGCGGATGGCCCGGATAAGCTCCATCACCTTTTCAAACTCGGCTTCTTCGGCGGCAAAGCTCAGCTCGGGGCGGTAGGCCGGCCACCGGGAGGTCATGATGGTTTCGCCCTCGTGGGGCAGGGCCTGCCATATTTCCTCGGTAATAAAAGGCATGAAGGGGTGCAGCAGCTGCAGGGTGCCGCTCATGACGGTCACCAGCACCCGCTGGGCCGACCGGGCGGTTTCGCCCCCTTCGGCGATGCGGGTTTTGGTCAGCTCGATATACCAGTCGCAGTAAACATCCCAGATGAAATCGTACAGCTTTTGCACCGCAAGGCCCAGCTCAAAGGCCTCCAGGTGGGCGGTGACATCCTGCACCAGCTGGTTGTACTTGCTCACCACCCATTTATCCTCGGGTTCGAGGGCTTCGGGCAGGGTGGCTTCGGCAAAGCCTTCGGGCAAGTTCATCATGACAAAGCGGCTGGCGTTCCACAGCTTATTGGCAAAGTTGCGGCTGGCCTTCACCCGCTCGTCGGAAAAACGCATGTCGTTGCCGGGGCTGGTGCCGGTGGCCAGCGTCATGCGCAGGGCGTCTGCCCCGTAGAGGTCGATAACCTCCAGCGGGTCGATGCCGTTGCCCAGCGATTTGCTCATCTTGCGGCCCTGTGCGTCCCGCACAATGCCGTGGATGAACACCGTATCAAAGGGGATTTCACCCATATGCTCCACGCCGGAGAATATCATGCGGGCCACCCAGAAAAAGATGATATCGTACCCGGTCACCAGCGTGCTGGTGGGGTAGAAATAATCCAGCTCGGGGGTTTTATCCGGCCAGCCGAGGGTGGAGAAGGGCCACAGGGCCGAGGAGAACCAGGTATCCAGCGTGTCGGGGTCCTGCTCTATTTTATGGCTGCCGCACTTGGTGCAGGCGGCGGGTTCCTCGCGGGAAACCATCAGCTCACCGCAATCCTGACAGACGTAGGCGGGGATGCGGTGCCCCCACCAAAGCTGGCGCGAGATGCACCAATCCTTGATGTTCTCCATCCAGTGGTAGTAGATTTTATCAAACCGTTCGGGCACAAACTTGATTTCGCCGCTGCGCACCACCTCGATGGCGGGCTCGGCCAGCGGTTTCATCCGCACAAACCACTGCTTTGAGATAAGCGGCTCGACGGTGGTGGAGCAGCGGTAGCAGCCCCCCACATTGTGCTTGTGGTCGCGGGTTTTCACCAGCAGGCCCTGCGCCTCAAGGTCGGCCACCACCCGCTTGCGGGCTTCGTAGCGGCTCAGGCCCTCATAGGCCCCGCCCAGCGCGTTGATGCTGGCGTCCTCGTTCATCACGTTGATGATGGGCAGGTTGTGGCGCGCCCCCACCTCGAAGTCGTTGGGGTCGTGTGCGGGGGTGATTTTCACCACGCCGGTGCCGAACTCACGGTCGACGTAGGTGTCGGCCACCACCGGAATCTCGCGGTTCATCAGCGGCAGAACCACCGTTTTGCCAATGTATTTCTGGTAGCGCTCGTCCTCGGGATGCACCGCCACGGCGGTATCACCCAGCAGCGTTTCGGGGCGGGTGGTGGCAATCTCCAGATAGTCGCCGGTGCCGGCCACCGGGTATTTGATATGCCAGAAGTGGCCGTCCTGCTCGTCATACTCCACCTCGGCGTCCGAGAGGGAGGTCAGGCAATGGGGGCACCAGTTGATGATGCGCTCGCCCTGATAGATGAGCCCCTTTTCATAGAGGCGCACAAACACCTCTTTGACCGCCTTGGAGCAGCCCTCGTCCATGGTAAAGCGTTCCCGCTCCCAGTCGCAGGAGGAGCCCAGCTTTTTCAGCTGCTCCACAATGCGGCCGCCGTAGAGGCGTTTCCACTCCCAGGCGCGCTTCAAAAAGCCTTCGCGGCCCAAATCCTCCTTGGTGACCCCTTCGGCCCGCATCGCCTCCACAATCTTGGCCTCGGTGGCAATAGAGGCGTGGTCGGTGCCCGGCAGCCACAGGGCTTCATAGCCCTGCATCCGCCGCCAGCGGATGAGCGCGTCCTGCAGCATATTGTCGAGGGCATGTCCCATATGAAGCTGCCCGGTGATGTTGGGCGGGGGAATGACTATGGTGTAGGGCGTTTTGCCGGTGTCCGGCTCGGCGTGGAAGTAACCGCCCTCCATCCAAAACGCATAGGTTTTATCCTCAACCTGCTTGGGGTCATAAACCTTTTCGAGCTGCTTTGCCATCTGTTTTTGTACCTCCCGTTGTCGCCCGCTCAGAGGTGTTTGAAGCCGCCGAAACCGCCGGATTTTTGCGCCGCGCGGCCGGTGCCGCCACCCCGAAAAAAGGCGCCGGCTCTAAAGCTTCAAGCACGCCCCCGGGGGCGTAAAACAATACTTTAGTATTATACGTCACAGAGCATGGGTTGGCAAGGGCGGGCGCGCCTCTCCTTGCAGAAAAAGAGCGGTTTTTGACGTTTTAGATTTCTGATTTTTTGGATAAGCCCCGGTGAGCAAAGAAAACCCGCCGCGCCATGACATAACAAAAGTCTGCCCCGGCTGCGGCGGGTTTATATATTCGGTTTTATTCCGGTGTTGCCTTAGTGCTTGTGGATGCTTTGTATCAGCAAACCGTCGCCCTTTTTCAGCACCACCGCACGGTGGCGGGGAGCCCGGTTTTTCACATAATCCAGCAGCTTTTGCCCGGTGGCGGGCTCGCCATCCACATAGAAGCAGTCGAGGCCGTACTGCATATAAACGACTTCCGCCTCATAGCGGTCGCCCTTATCCTCGTAGCCGAGAATGATGGGCACCAGCGGCCCGCCGCCGCCCATGTGGGGCGGGGTGTAAACCCCCTCGGCCTCATGCCAGGTGTACTTGAACACATTCTGGTGCCGAAGGGTGACCGCGTCGCCGAAAATCAGCCGGGCGGACTGCTCCACATGCTCGCCCAATATCATCACGCTATCCCGCACCGCCACAACGATGGGGAAAAGCTGGGGCTGATAGACAAACTCGGGCTGATACTCGGGGTTGATATTGTCGTACTGTATGAGATAGCAAAGCTCGATGGCCTGCTCGAGGACATGAAGCGGGTCAATCTGGGCGGGGTCGTCAAAATCCTCGCCGGGCAGCCCCACCGTTACCAGATAGTCGGCCAGCGCCTTGCCGGTGGCGTCAAGCTCCACCACATAGCCGGGATACTCCAGCTGGCCGGTTTTGGGGCCGGGGTATGGGATGCTTGCCCGGATGGCGTCGTACTCCCCTGCCTTCACCGCCAGCTTGAGGTCGGGCGGCTGGTAACGGCCGTATCCGTCGTTTTCCAGCGTCAGGTTGGCTGAGCGGTACTGGCCGCCGTCCATGGTGAAACCCACATCATTGCCGTTTATCCCGAGGCTCATGCCTATCGAGTTGAGGATAACCGCTTCCTGCTCGGCGTCGGCCAGCGGACCGTTCACCGTGGCGGCGGGCAGGTCAACCACCAGCATCTGCTTGTGGCGGGCGATGGCGTTCACATCGAGGCTGACCCCCAGCACCCCGGCCACCGCCTGAATGACCGCGAGGGAAGAAACGCCCTGCTGCGGCATCGGCAGCGCCGCCACCTGATACACCTGCTCCTTGGGCTGCCAAAAGGCGAGCCGCACTATTTTTTGCATATATTCGACATCCTGCAGCAGCGGGCTGCTGTCGCCCGCCGCGGGCGGGGCCAGCGTCAGGCCGCTTAGGTCATAGCCGGTATCGGGCTCTTCGGCGGGGGCGCTTTGCTCCTGCCCGGGCCGGGAGGAGCTTTCCTCCACATGGGATGGCGGCAGGGGCTGTCTTTGGGTGCAGCCCGCCAGCAGCAGCGCCGCTGCCGCCAACAGCACTGCAAGGCGTTTGATGAAATCAGGCATTGCGTGTTCCTCCTTGCTCATGGCACAAAAATACCCCCGCCATCACCGCAGATGGGCCTCAAAACCAGTGTATGGCCGCGCATGAGCCGGTATCCAAACCCCTTCACCATCGGTGGCACTCCTCCCCCTGCAAAGCAGCGTACCGCAGGGCTGGCCTTTGCGCCTATTATAATCCTTTTGCCAGAAATTGCAAAGGGCGGCGCAGCAAACAAACAGCCGCCCCATCCGCAGCATCAAGCACAACGGGTGGGGCGGCTATTCCAAATTAAAGCTTGCCGACAAGCGCAATATCGGGTTTAATGGCCTCGTCGCCCGGCTGCCACCCTGAGGGGCAGACCGCGTCGCCGTGCGCAGCCACATACTGGGCGGCCTGCACCTTGCGCAGAAGCTCCTGAATGTTGCGGCCTATGCTGAGGTCGTTTATTTCATATGCCTTTATTTCGCCTTCGGGGTTGACGATGAAGGTGCCCCGCAGCGCCTGACCCGAGGCTTCTACCATCACGCCGAAGCCCTCCACCAGCACCCTGCCGGGGTCGGCAAGCATGGGGTACCGCACCTTTTGGATGGCCTTGGAAACATCGGCCCACGCCTTATGTACAAAGTGGGTATCGGTGGAAACCGAATAGATTTCGCAGCCAATGGCCTGAAACTGCCCGTAGGCTTCGGCCAAATCCTCAAGCTCGGTGGGGCAGACAAAGGTAAAGTCGGCGGGGTAAAAGAAAAAGACCGACCACCTGCCTCTGGTGTCCTCGGAGCGAATTGTTTTAAACTGGCCATTGTGGTAGGCCTCCACCTGAAAGTTTATAATCTCTTTCCCGATAAGGTTTTCCATATGCTGCACCTTCGCCTTCTTTGTTGTTCTCAGGTTTTCGGTTCGGTTTTTTTCTGCAAAATCAGGGCGTTTTCGACAGGCCCTTCTTCTCCATCTTATCCGCTTTTTTCCACTTGTCAAGGCAGGGCCGGCGCGGCGGCGTTTGCTCCTGAGTATCATTGCTGCAGGTGGCCGCAGCACGTTTTGCCCGCCTCTGGAGATTTAGAGTCTTGAAATCTACTACTCACCCCCTGCCCCCCTATCGCGCTTGATAGTTGTTGGGCAACCTGCGGTAGGTGAGTTACGGGGCGCGGGGGGGGGGCGCGCCCCCGGG
>JAEWWW010000050.1 GCA_023396215.1 Bacillota bacterium
ACCGGATCATGCGTTTTAAGTTCATCGCGGTCGCCGAGAGGAGGCAGTGATCCTCAGCTGCCTCTAATCCTCGTCGCAAAACGCGTGTTAAATTGTGCCCCCACTTCTGCGCCGCGAAGGTCCCCTCGCACCAGATCTGCCGCAGCCGCAGAGCCTCCCGGTACTCCGGCTCTGATGCCCGGTTCAGGTCCCGCTGAACTGCCGGCTCAAAATAGCTGCGCTCCAGCTTTCGGGCCCCGTTCTTCCGGCACTCGCTCAGGCATTTCTCTTTCAGCGGACATGCCTGACAGTCACATCTGTCCGCCGAATACACCCAATGCAGTCCGCTTGAACTCCGGCGCAAAGTATTCAGCCGCAGCTGTTTTTCGTTCGGGCAGAGGTAGCAATCCTGTTTTTCATCATAGGAGAAGGCGTCCCGGTTGATTTCCACCGCCGTCTGCCCGTGGTGCTTGATGGGACGGACACAGAAGTCGATTCCGCGCTCGCCGAGCACCTGATGCGCCAGCGGGAAGTCGTAGATCGCGTCCGCCGTGGCGCATTGAATTGGGATGACTTCGCGGTGGACGCGCTCGAGCTGGTTGAGATACGGCGCCGCGTCGCTCACGTCCCCGGAGCTTACCGCTACGTCCAGAATGATTCCATGGTCGGTGTCCAGCGTCTGATGGCTCAGGTAGTGCATTCCCTTGGGCTTACCGGGGCGGTTGAGATACCCGGCTTCCGGGTCCGTCCGGCTTACCCGCCTGTGTGGGTGACGGCGGTCCCGTTTGATCTGCTTCGTCCGTTTCTTCTGACGACGGCCCGTTTTTTGTACCAGCTCCGCCTGCGCCGCTTCCTCATATTGATCCAGCCTCTCCCAGTAGACGCCCGGTTCCTCTTCGACCTCCGCCAGATACTCCGACGCCCGGGAAGCGCAGGCTTTCACATGGGTTGAGTCCGTGCCGACGACGCGCCCGCTGACCAGCCCGGCTTCCACGCACTGGCGCACCACTTCCTCGAACAGCCGCCGGAATACCTTCCGAAATGCCGGGCGGCGGCGACGGTTCTGGGAGATCGTCGAGTGATCCGGAACCGAGTCCGACAGGTTCAGACCAAGATACCAACGCAGGGCGAAGTCCGTTTGAATACGCCACTCGATCTGGCGTTCCGATGGGATGCCAAAGAGGTAGCCGATCAGCAGAAACTTCACCAGCACCACTGGATCGATGCTTGGGCGACCCATTTTGCTGTACAGCTTCCGGGTTTCCTCGTAGATAAAACCCAAATTCAGCACCGCGAGTAGCTTCCGCACCAGATGATCCTGCGGCACCAGATTTTCCATGAGAACAAACTCCCAGCTTAACTGCATCGGTCCCGATATCCCCTGCATTTCCCCAGCTCCTTTCGTTCCTCCCATTTTACCATATTTCAACGGCACTGGGCACTTTGTCAACAACTCCAACTTGGCTCGAAGTTGCGTTGCGCGAGCAACCGCCAGCTAAGAAAACACTTCGTCGTTTGAAATAATATTGTGGACAGTGGGTTATAAGCATACTGCTGGGTTCACCTTCGCCGCATAAAGCTAATTGACAATTGCCAAAGATGGAAGCGGCGCGGGAAATCCCGCGCCGTAGCTTTTGAATAGATATACAGCGGCATACAACCAGTTTTGAGTTTTTTGACAGCATGAAAGGCCCGTACCGGCGGGCCTTTCATGCTGCACCTGAAAAGAGCCTGACGGCCTGCCCGAAGGCAGGCCGTCAGGCAGGAGGCAGCGAAGAAAGCAGAAGAAGCAGATGTGCAGGCACCCGCCCTTTTGCTGCTGGCATGTGAGGAAATAAATGGCTTACGGCGAGGAAGCTTTGGAGGTATGGTGCTGATACCAGTCTGCGATAAAAATACAGGCAGATATTTTAATCACAGCATTACACGACAACCAACTGCTGTGGAGGCAAACCAGCAGTGATATTCAAAAGCGGTGGTGATATCCCTGAAAAGCCCGGCGCAGGCAGGCGGTTGCCGCCCCGGTAGAGGCCGGGCAGGGGCTGGGGGCTTACCCTGCTGAAGATAGCCGGTAGTACCCCCCAAACATAGTATATGCCGCCCGGCAGATTTTTGTGCCTGTGCCCCCAGAGGGCGGTTTTTTCGGGGTATCGGCCCCATATCCTGCGGTGTTTTGCGGGCGCAGTTGTGCTATAATATATCTGATAGGCGGCGCACCGCCTGTACCCGCGGCAATCCGGCCGCTACCCTGTACACCATCAACTTTCAATTCAAATGGAGGAGAAGAGTTGGACTACACTGAAGCTTTGCTGACCGAAAACCAAAAGTTTCTCGAACTGCTGGCCAAGGAATACCCCACCATACAGGCGGCCTCGACCGAGGTGATTAACCTGCAGGCCATTTTGAACCTGCCCAAGGGCACCGAACATTTTTTAAGCGACCTGCATGGCGAGTACGAAGCCTTTTTGCACATTCTGCAAAACGCTTCGGGGGTTATCAAGGTAAAGATTGACACCATATTTGGCAACACCATCACCGAAAGTGAGCGCAGGGTGCTGGCTACCCTCATCTACTACCCCGAAGAAAAGCTGGCTCTCATCAAGGCCAAGGGTACCGATAACATGGAGGACTGGTACCGCATCACCCTCTACCGGCTGGTAGAGGTCTGCCGGGTTGCCGCCTCGAAATACACCCGCTCCAAGGTGCGCAAGGCGCTGCCCAAGGATTTTGACTACATCATCGAAGAGCTTCTGCATACCAACGACTACAGCCTCAACAAAGAGCAGTATTACGAGCAGATTATCCGTACCATCATCGCCGTCGGCCGGGCAGACGCCTTTATCATCGCCCTTGCCAAGCTGATACAGCGGCTGATTATCGACCGGCTGCACATCATCGGCGATATCTTTGACCGGGGGCCGGGGGCGCATATCATCATGGAGCGCCTCTGCCGCTACCACGCGGTGGATGTACAGTGGGGCAACCACGATATCCTGTGGATGGGGGCCGCCTCGGGCCACGACGCCTGCATTGCCGACGTTATCACCAACTGCATCAAGTACAACAACTTCGACACGCTGGAGGACGGCTACGGCATCAATGTGCGCCCGCTTGCCACCTTCGCCATGGAGATTTACGGCGACGACGACTGCCACTCCTTTCTGCCCCGCACCACCTACCATACCGACAGCACCCCCAACGAGGCCCGGCGGGCAGCCCAGATACATAAGGCCATCGCGGTCATCCAGTTCAAGCTGGAGGGGCAGGTCATCCTGCGCCACCCCGAATACTGCATGGACGACCGGCTGCTGCTGCGCCATGTGGATTTTGGAAAAGGAACGGTGGAAATTGACGGCGAAAGCTACCCGCTCAACGATACCATTTTCCCCACCATCGACCCGGCAGACCCCTACAGGCTGACCGAGGAGGAAGCCCAACTGGTGGAAAAGCTGCGCCTCTCCTTCCTGCACAGCGACAAGCTGCAGCAGCATGTGAAGTTCCTGTACAAAAATGGCAGCATGTGCCTTGCCTACAACGGCAACCTGCTTTACCACGGCTGCATCCCCATGGAGCCGGACGGCAGCTTCTCGCAGGTGACCATCGGAGGGAAGCCCCGCAGCGGCAAGGATTATATCGACTATGCCGACAAGCTGGCGCGGCAGGGCTACTTCGCCCGGCCCGACAGCCCCGAAAAAGCCGCGGGTATGGATTTCATGTGGTATCTGTGGTGCGGCCCCAAGTCGCCGCTCAACGGCAAAAACCGCATGACCACCTTTGAGCGCTACCTCATCGACCGCCAGAGCACCTGGGCCGAAATCAAGGACCCTTACTATACCTATATAGAATCCAAGGAAACGGTGGTCAGGATACTGGCCGAGTTCGGCCTCACCGACCCCTACAGCAAGATTATCAACGGGCATATGCCGGTGAAAATCAGCAAGGGCGAAAGCCCGGTCAAGGCAGGGGGGCGGCTGCTGGTCATCGACGGCGGCCTCTCAAAGGCCTACCAGCCGGTAACCGGCATTGCGGGCTACACTCTCATCTTCAACTCCTACGAGATGGTGCTGTGCGCCCACGACCCCTTCGACTCGGTGCAGAAGGCGGTGGCGCAGGAGGCCGACATCCACTCCAGCTCACAGATTATCGAGAAGATGCCCCGCCGCATCTTCATTCGGGATACCGACGACGGCGCCAGAATCCAGAGCCGCATCAGCGACCTCGAGATGCTGCTGGCCGCCTACCGCAAGGGGCTTATCAAGCAGGCGGGGTAAGACTTTATAGCATAATAATAGGCCGGTTTCTGCTTTGGCAGAAACCGGCTTTAGTCTATCGAAAAAGTCGCGTAAATGTAAAAGAGCTACGCCCTTTTACTTACTTCGTCGGCAGCACTTGCAAATTTCGGTCACATATACCTTATATGCTCCCTTATTTGCTGCGTTTGCCATCTCGTCTTGCACGATTTTTCGCCACCTATCTGTTTTGCCACGCAAAAGCGGATAAAGGTGCACGGCGGGCCATCATTCTGAAGGCGGCTCTGTTTCATCGCGCTCCGGTAAATCCAGCAGCTTCAACGGCGGGGTGTCTGCGCCGGAAATGAAGGCATCTTCGCTATCCGCCTGCGCTTGTTGTAGCAGTGCGATGGAGTCTGTGACCATATTAAACAGACGGAAGTACATCGATTTGTAATCTGGCATTCTATCACCCCGAAAGCAACCTGTTGCATTGAATAATACCACATTAAATTAATTTTTGAAATCTATATATTATCATTTATAAAGGTTTGGATTGTTTTGTTGCTCCCAACAATACCGTAAGATTGGTATGAGGTGATAAATATGGAGCCAAAGCACTCTGAAAAATATATTTTGTTGGGGCTAAACATTGCGTTTTACCGCAAAAAGAAAGGGCTAACGCAGGAAGCGTTAGCCGAAACGGTGGGCATCAGCCGCACCCATATGAGCAATATTGAAGCGACCAAGGTGGAAAAATCCCTCTCGCTGGAGGTGCTTTTTGATATTGCCGACGCACTTGGCGTAGAGGTGGGTAAGCTGTTTGAAATGCGCTAGGAGCGTACTTGTCTGAGCGGTAGACAAATTCCCTGGAGGGGTGGTCGATAGCGGTCCGATGTGGGCGGAAGTCTAGGGGCTGCTACTCACCCCCTGCCCCCCTCTCGCGCTTAAAGGTTGATGGAACAGATAACTCACCGGGCGCAAAAGCGGGAAATAGTGCGGGGCAGGGGGTGGGAACCCTCCCGTTCCAACCCCGCCGGAGGCTAGGGGGGCACACGGGGGGACTTAGTCCCGCCCGTGAGGCGCTTTGCGTCTTTTTTCGTGGAAAAAGACGCCCGCATGTTCCGCAGAACATGTAAGCGCCTTTTACCCCCGCCGCCCCCAGACCACCCGGTCGCAGCCCGAAAGGTCCTGCAGCAGGGTAACCTCCTTGTAGCGGCTGCGCTTTAACAGCTCGACCACCGCCTGGCCCTGGTCATAGCCAATCTCAAGCACCAGCGCGCCGCCCGGAGCGAGCCATTCACGGTAGAGCGGGGGAATGGCCCGGTAAAAATCCAAGCCGTCACAGCCGCCGTCCAGCGCCATCTGCGGCTCGCGGCGCACCTCGGGCTGCAGGCCGGGCAGTTGGCGGGTGGCGATGTAGGGCGGGTTGGAGATAACCAGATCCAGCGCCTCGCCCCGGGGCAGGCAGGCGGTAGGGCAAAACACGTCGCCCCACACCGCCCGGATATTTTCGGCCTGATTGAGCGCCCGGTTGCGCTGCAGATACCCCATGGCGTGGCGGGATTTTTCCACCGCATAGACAAGGCTTTGGGGCAGGTTCTTGGCCAGCGCAACGGCGATGCAGCCGCTGCCCGCGCAGAGGTCGGCGATGACCGGGGCCTCCTTTCCGCGCAGCAGGGTCAGGGCGGTATCCACCGCCAGCTCGGTTTCAGGGCGGGGGATAAGCACCCCCGGCCCCACAAAAAAGGGCAGCGAATAAAACTCCCACCGGCCCAGCAGGTATTGTAGCGGCTCGCCCGCGCCGCGCCGCTGCACCAGTTCGATGTAAAGCCGCCCAAGGGCGGGGTCGGCAGGGCGGTGCCCCTCGAGGGCGACGCTCCCCCGGGGCAGGCTGAAGATTTGCTCCAGCAGCAGGGCAGCCT
>JAEWWW010000108.1 GCA_023396215.1 Bacillota bacterium
CCATCCTCTTCGATGTGACCGACAAGGAGCGCTACTGGAAAGAGCTGCTGCAGGAAAAAGAGCTTTTGAGAACCACGCTGCAATCGATTGGGGACGGTGTGGTGACAACCGATAATCTGGGCGTCATTACCGGCATGAACAGCGTGGCGGAAGAGCTGACCGGCTGGGATAACGGCATGGCGGTTGGCAAAACCTTTGGCGAGGTGTTCATCCTGCAAAACGAGGATACCGGGCAGCCGGTGGAAAACCCCATCCAGAAGGTGCTGGAAACAGGGCTGGTGGTCGGCCTTGCCAACCACACCGAGCTGGTGAGCCGCCGCGGGGGGCGTATCCCCATTGCCGACAGCGCCGCGCCTATCAAGGCGGAGGATAGCCAGACCTTCGGCGTTGTCATGGTGTTCCGCGACGTAAGCCACGAAAAAAAGCACAGCAAGGAAATTGAGTTCCTAAGCTACCACGACGCCCTGACCGGCCTTTACAACCGGCGCTACATAGAGGGAATGATGCCCCGGCTGGATGGGCCGGAGCATCTGCCGGTTTCGGTAATTATGGCCGACGTCAACGGTCTGAAGATTACCAACGACGTATTTGGGCATCAAGCCGGGGACACCCTGCTGAAAAGCGTGGCCGACCTGATGCAAAGATACTGCGGCCAAAGCAATCTGGTCGCCCGCTGGGGCGGGGATGAGTTTGTGATTCTCATGCCCGGCACCAGGCTGGAAGCAGCGGAAGAGATTGTGCAGAAAATTAAGGATACCCACATCCAAATCGAGGGCAGCAGCCTTTCCCTCAGCCTCTCTCTCGGCTGCGCCTGCAAGGATAGCCCGGAGCCCGGCATCCAGACCGCCATGCAGCAGGCGGAGGAGTATATGTACCAGCACAAGCTGCTGGACGGCAAAAGCTACCGCAACGCCATCATCAGCACCCTGCTGGCCACCCTTTATGAGCGAAGCAACGAAACCGAGGAGCATTCCAAGCGGCTGGAAGCCTACTGCCACGCCATCGGGCGAGAGCTGCAGCTATCCTCCAAAGAGATGGACGAGCTGTCTCTGCTGGCCCTGCTGCACGATATCGGCAAGGTGGGCATTCACCCCAACATTCTGAAAAAGCCCGGCCCCCTGACCCCTGCCGAGTGGGATGAAATGCGGCGGCACCCCGAAATCGGTTACCGAATTGCGCAGGCAACCCCCGAGCTGGCGGTTATGGCGGATTTAATTTTATCCCACCATGAGCGCTGGGACGGCGCCGGCTACCCCCGCGGGCTCAGGGGAGATGAGGTCCCCCTTGCCTGCCGCATCCTCGCGGTGGTGGACGCCTTTGACGCCATGACCAACGACCGGGTATATCGGCGGGCCATGACCATAGAGGAAGCAGTCTGGGAGCTGGAAAGGGACGCTGGAAAACAGTTTGACCCGCAGGCGGCGCAGCTTTTGCTTAAAATTATCGCGAGCGAAAGGCCGTAGTGTCGGGGTTCGCCGATGCTGCCAAAAAACGCCGACCCAAAAGCTGGTTTGAGGCTGTCTGTGCAAAACAGGCAGCCTTGCCACATGCCGTCAGGAAAGCCGCCTGCCCATTGTTTGCAAAATGCCATGGGCTGTGGACCTGCCTGCCGCGGTCACGGGGCGTTTATCGGCGGTAATAAACGGGCCATCGCGCCCTCGGGGGGCCTCCCCTTTTTTTCCGGCCCGCTTTGCGCTATAATGGGTTTATTCACCAGCTATTACCGGCTTTTTTGAAAAAGGAGGCAGCCATGAAGCAGTTTTTTGCAGCCCTGTTGGTTTTGGGGCTTCTCGCTACATTGTCGGCCTGCGGTGGCAGAGCACCCGCTCCCCTGCCTCAGCAGCCCGCCCCGCAGCGCCCCCAGCCGGTGGGCCCCGCCACCCTTGGGGCTGCGGCCCAGATTTTTGCCCAGTTGCCTGAGGCGGAGCTTCGCCTGACCACCACCGACGCAAAGCCCGGCGCGCAAGCCGATTTGGACGCCCTGTATCAAGTGCTGCTGGAGCTCAAGCCGGAGACACTGACCAAGTTTTATGCCGGTGCAATGCCCACCGATTTTGTGGGCAAGGCCACCCTCTCGAAGGAGGATAGCGCCGGGCTGCTGGATATGCTCCGCTTGCTGGAGGGCAGCGTCATCACCGGCGAGCTGGGCAACCCGCCCACCGGCGGGGGCTGGCAGTGCTACCTTGAAACCGCCGACGACGCCTTTTCCCTCTCCTACAATGGCGCATGGCTGATGTTCTCCCGCTCGGGGGCCGCCGCCACCCATATCTTCGCCTGTGAAGACGATAATGGGGTTGGCACCCTTCTTTGGCAAAAGCAGACCGACCAGATGGAGGCCCAAACCGGAAAACCGGTGGACTTAACCTATCAGGGCCGCATCATTTCCCGGCTCTACGCGCTGGACAGCGTCAACTACACCACCCATCTGGTGCCTCCGCTCTATGCCGCCGAGCGCCTGAAGGCTTTGGAGGGCTACACCTCCGCCCAGCCCGCCGACAGCGAGGTCGCCTACCTTCTGGTGGGGTATGACTCCGACGGCAACGAACAGAAGGAATATATCTACATCGGCGAAGACGACGCCAGCATCGCCCTGAAGAAGGAATGCGCGGCAGCCATCGCCAACTACCCCGCCCATGTGCATTGGTTCACCCATATGAGCCCCCATAAGCTGACCAAGGTGGTTTTCAGCGGCTACAACCGCGACCAGAGCCGCTCGCTGGGCCTGACCATAAGCGACTCCAGAGCGCTGTACAAAATAAGCGACTTTTTAAAAAATGATTTTGTGGTGAGCGGCACCCGCATGGTTACACAGGAAAGGGTCAACTTTAACACCCCGGCCGGTCTCTATACGCTGGAGCTCACCTTTGATACCGGGGTCACCTACAGCTCCTTCGGCTATGATGTGGATATCTGGCTGTATGCCAGCGACTTGGGTACAACCATCGGTTACAACTGTGATAAAGCGGTGATTGACGACCTGCGCGACCTGATGAATAGCTTTTAAACCGCCGCCCTATGGGGCGCTTTCTGCCGGAAGGAGGAATACAGATGAAAAAGGCAATGCTGTTTTGCGTCGGGCTTTTCCCCTTTGCGATGGGCGTCGCGCTGGACGCCTTTATCACCGGCTGCCCGGTGGGGCTTTCCTTTTTCTTTGCGTTTATCAATCTGGCGGTGCTGGCCCTGTGGGGGGCCGCGGGCTTTTTGCTGCGGCGGCATGCCGCCACCACCCGCGAGGCCGTGGCCCTTGCCCACCTGCCCGCTGCCGTCATGCTGCTGCTCATTCTGGTGCAGGAGCTGGCACTGGGCCACTACCGGCTGAACTGGGTGGGGCTCGCTACCCAGCTCTTTTACCTGCCGCTCATTCATCTGCCCAGCCGCCTGCTGTTTTTTGCCCACACTTTGCCGCCGGTTTATATCGCCGCCTTTGCCGGTATGGTGGCGGTGTTCTGGCTGGGTGCAAGGCTGTATGAAAAGGCAGCCGCTGAAGCTGCCTGATGAAAGTAGAGGATGTCCATATGAATATTCAAAAAGTAGAGAAGCAGGGCGCGCTCATTGCGCTGGTAGAGAGCGACCGGCCGCTGATAACCGACGTACAGTCGGCCCTTGACCTGATGGCGACGGTGCAGTATGAAACCGGCAGCCGTCTGATGGCGCTGCCCAAGGCCGCTTTTGCCGAGGCCTTTTTTGAGCTGCGCACCCGTCTTGCAGGGGAGGTTTTGCAGAAGTATGTCAACTATGGCGTAAAGCTTGCCATCTTTGGCGACTTTTCGGGCTACACCAGCAACGCCCTTAAAAGCTTCATCTATGAAAGCAACCGGGGCAACGCGGTGCTTTTTGTACCGGATGCCGCCACGGCCATTGAGCGTTTGGCAGCGGCGCAGCCTTAAAACAATAAAAAATAACCCTATGCCGCATGCGCCGACATAGGGTCATTTTTTTATTGTTGATTTTGCCGGGGCAGTCAGCGGCCCCGCCCGGTGGCGTGTCGTCACAGCCACCCCAAATGTTCGGCCAAAATTTTAACCGCTATCAAAATCAGAACGCTGCCGCCCAAAGTCTGAGCCTTGCCCTTAAACCTTGCGCCAAAGCGGTTGCCCAGCGCCACCCCCGCAAAGGAAATGACAAAAGTAACACCCCCAATAAAGGAAACCGCCGGCAGGATATCCACCTGCAAAAAGGCGAAGGTTACCCCCACCGCCAAAGCGTCGATGCTGGTGGCCACCGCCATCAGCAGCAGCTCCTTCATATCAAGGCCAATGGTGCAGTTGTCGCCGCAGTCGGCCTCGGCGCGGGCCTCCTTCAGCATGTTGACCCCGATGACGGTCAGCAGCACAAAGGCAACCCAGTGGTCCACCCGGGTGATGTACCGTTCAAACCGGTAGCCCATAAGCCAGCCCAACAGCGGCATCAGCGCCTGAAACCCGCCAAAGGTCAGCGCAATGACAGCGCCGTGACGGTAGTTCAGGCGGCGCATGTTCAGCCCCTTGCAGAGGGCCAGCGCAAACGCGTCCATCGACAGCCCCACCGCAACGAGCAGCAGTTCATAGATCTTCATTTTTCTCGTCCCCTTTTGTTGTTACGCCGCCTGTTTCCTTTTATCCCCATAAAGAAAAAACAGGCAAGCTGCCGCTGTACCTGTTTTTAAGCAATAAAAAAACACATGTACAGCGCTGCGCCATACATGAGTCTCATTAATTAAGGCAAACCAGGCCCAAGGGCCAGTATGTTGATTTGCCGCGTATCAAACGCCAATTACTCCCTCATGAAACGCTAATAGTATACTATATATTCCAGCGGCTGTCAAATATGCACCCGGGCAAATTTCTGCCGCCGGGGAAGGGTTGTCAAGGCCGTTTGTAACCCATCTGCGGGGCGAGGTGAGCGTCCCCCTGCGGCTGCGGCCGGTCACACATCCCGCCAACCCTTGCATAGGGATGGTGGAAAATTGCTGCTATGAATGGTATGATGGCTACAGAAAAAGCTTTGAACTACTTATTATTGATATCAGGAGGGGGCTTGTGGAATTTAAGACCTATCCTTTCAACACTCTCGGAAATTATTTTTCCGCGGATATTATGGCAATATATAAGGGAAAATGGATATTCTGCATGCACAAAGAAAGGGCCGCATGGGAACATCCAAGCGGACATATCGAAACTGGCGAAACACCGTTAGAAGCTGCAAAAAGGGAGCTGTATGAAGAAACCGGAGCTGTTGATTTTGATATTGAACCACTTTGTGACTACTATATCAACGCAAAACTAAACGGCAACAATTTTAAGGGCAATAGGCAGGTTTATTTTGCAACCGTCCATACTTTGAGCCAGTTGCCGCACCACAGCGAAATGGGAAAGACAGGTCTTTTCGATTCTTTGCCAGACGAATTAACATATCCGATTTTACGGGATTATTTTTCGATAGCCTTGGAAAAGCGGCAGTCAATAGTATAATTATAATAAGAGCCTGAATGAACAGCCCCGCATCTGTAAAAGAGGCGGGGCTGTTGGTTGCCGCCGCGTACCCAACCCTGCCACGCAAAAGCCGGGGCTGCAAGGGGCAGCCCCGGCTTTGAACCGTCGGGTTGGCTTTTAACACGGCCTATGGGGCCACGTATCGGGTATCGCCTTGCCTTATGCGGCCTGCGGCTGCCGTCGGCGCAGATTGCCAATCAGTTTGACCAGCTCGCATACCAATACCGGCGTCAGCGAAAGCAGCAGAACAATGCCCCACTGGGTGGCATTCATCGAGGTAACGCTGAATATCCTTTGGATGGGCGGCACCAGCAGCACCACCAGCTGCATCGCCAGCCCCGCAACAAAGGCCTTGTTCATCGCCTTATTGCTGGTAATGCCGATGCTGAAAATCGAGCGGTGCTCGCTGCGCACATCAAAGGCATGGAACAGCTGGCAGAAGGTCAGTGTGGCGAAAGCCATGGTGTTGGCGGTGGCGTCGGCCATATCGGGCGCGCTGAGGATATATTCCCCCAGATAGTAGGCAAGCAGGGTCAGACCGCCCACCATGATGCCCTGCCATGTCAGCCGCCACGCAAAGCCGTGGGCAAAGAGGCTCTCTTTTGCACTGCGGGGGGGCTGATCCATCGCCCCCGGCTCCACCTCCTCCAGCCCAAGGGCGAGGGCGGGCAGCGAGTCGGTCACCAGATTGAGCCAGAGAATCTGCACCGGTATCAGCGGCATCTGGTGAAAGTTGAAGAGGGTTGCCATAAAGATGGTGATAATCTCGCCAATGTTGCAGGAAAGCAGGTAGTGTATCGACTTTTTGATGTTGGCATAGATGCCGCGGCCCTGCTCCACCGCGCTCACAATGGTGGCAAAGTTGTCGTCGGTGAGTATCATATCGGCGGCGCCCTTTGCCACGTCGGTGCCGGTGATGCCCATGGCGCAGCCGATGTCGGAGGCCTTGAGGGCGGGGGCGTCGTTCACGCCGTCGCCGGTCATGGCCACCACCTGGCCGTTTTTCTGCCATGCACGCACAATGCGCATCTTATCCTCGGGCGAAACCCGGGCATAAACGGCATATTTGGTCACATTGGCCTCCAGCTGCTTCTGGCTCATGGCCTGCAGGTCCTCGCCGGTGATGGCAAGGTCGCCGTCTCTGAATATATCCAGCTCGCGGGCGATGGCCACCGCGGTAGCCTTATGGTCGCCGGTAATCATCACCGGGCGGATGCCCGCGGCGTAGCACTGGGCCACAGCCACCTTGACCTCCTCGCGGGGCGGGTCAATCATACCCACCAGCCCCACAAAGGTCAGGCCCTGCTCCAGCGTTTCGCTGGTGGGCTTGGCGGGTATCTGGTCGATATCGGCATAGGCAACGCCCAGCACCCGCAGCGCGTTGCCGGCCATCTCCTCGTTGGCGCCGGTTACATCGGCCGAAAGGGCCGCTGTTTCCACCCGGCTATCCCCTTTGAGGATATGGGTGCAGCGGCTGAGCAGCACGTCGGGCGCGCCCTTGACCATCACCCGGTAGCCGCCCTCGGGGCGGGGGTGCACGGTGCTCATCAGCTTGCGTTCAGAATCAAAGGGCACCTCGGCTACCCGGGGGCTCTGCTGCTCCAGTTGGTTTTTATCCAGCCCCTCTTTATAGGCGATGCTGACAAAGGCGGTTTCGGTGGGGTCGCCCTGCAGGGCGGGGTTGCCTTGGCCATCCACCGTCAAAACCGAGTCGTTGCACAGGGCGCCGATGGTCAGCGCCAGCGAACGGTTGGCGTCTTCGGCTGTCCAGACCTTGACCACCGTCATACGGTTTTGGGTCAGGGTGCCGGTTTTATCCGAGCAGATTACCGAGGCGCAGCCCAGCGTTTCCACCGCGGGCAGCCGCTTTACAATGGCCTGTTTCCGGGCCATCTTCTGCACGCCCATGGCCAGCACTATGGTGACGATGGCCGGCAGCCCTTCAGGGATAGCCGCAACCGCGAGGCTGACCGCCATCATAAACATCTCGATAAAGCCCCGGTTTTGCAGCAGCCCCAGACCGAACATTACCGCAACCACCACAAGGCAGATGATGCTCAGCACCTTGCTGATTTCGGCCATCTTCTTTTGCAGCGGGGTTTTGGCGTCCTGCTCCTCCATCAGCATATCGGCGATTTTACCCACCTGGGTGTTCATGCCGGTTTCGGTCACCATGGCGATGGCCCGCCCGTTGGTGATAACGGTGGAGGAGATTACCATATTTTTGCGGTCGCCCAACGGAGTGTTTTCGGAGTATACGGCGTCCGCTTCTTTTTCTACCGGCAGCGATTCGCCGGTCATTGCCGATTCATCCGCCTTCAGGTTGGCAGCCTGCAGCAGGCGGGCGTCGGCGGGCACAAGGTCGCCGGCCTCCAGCATAATCAGGTCGCCGGGCACCAGCAGGGCGGTATCCAGCGACTGGGTCTGCCCGTCGCGTATCACCTTTGCCAGCGGGGCCGACATCTTGCGCAGCGCCTCCAGCGCCTTTTCGGCGTTGTTTTCCTGAAAGATGCTGATGCAGGCGTTGAGCAGCACAATCAGCACAATGATAATGGCGTCGATATAGTCTTCGCCCCCGCTGGCCACCAGCGAAAGTACGGCCGCCGCCAGCAGCACCAGTATCATCGGGTCTTTCATCTGCTCAAGGAACTGCGCCGCAAGGCTTTTCTTCTTTTTTGCCTGCAACTGGTTGTTGCCATACTCCTCCAAGCGTTTTTTTGCCTGGGCGGCGGTTAGCCCCTTCTGGGGGTCGCTGCCCAGCTCACCGACGCTTTCTGGAGCCGTCTTACTGTACCAGAGCATAAGAGCCTCCTTTAAAAATGAACTTTTGCAGGGCTGCGGGCCTGTTTTATACACCTAAGGTTAAAATGTGAATGAAACGGTGTTTTATCCCGTACCAAGGCCGCTTAGGCTAAAAAACTGCGTATATTTTTCATTTTATCCAAGAAAAAACAGGTGCGCCGCGCTGCACCTGTTTTAAACCACAAAAAAACATGTACAGCCCCTGTGCTATACATGAGTCTCATTAATTAAGGCAAACCAGACCATTATCCGGCCATGCTGTTGATTTGCCGCGTATAAAACGCCAATTACTCCCTCATGGAATGTGACCAGTATAATATATTCCCCTTTTCTTGTCAATTGTTTTGGACGGAGGTTACCGCATTTTTCTGCCCATTCCGGCAGGGATTATGATATAATGGCATGGTATAAGCTGCAAAGCAGATATGATGCATCAAGGATACCGTGCCGCTCTGTGGGAGGAGCTTGCCTGCAGGCGGGCGACCGCAGATCGGCAGCCCGCCGTTGCGGGCAGTATCCCGGCCCCCCCCCGTCGGAGGAGGGCCGATATCACGCAAAATCATTGCAGGCAAGATTTTCCCTTATATCCCTTGGCCTGTATTATCCGCTTTTTCCTACCCCTGCCGGCTTGAATCCCGCCGTAAAGCTTAAGGCAGCCCCGCCGCAACGGCAGCGGCAGAATGGATATCTTATGACCAACCTCCCTCAGGGGCTCCCCCCCGTGGACAGCCGGTTTTTCCCCGGCTCTTTTGGCCCGCGCGAGCGCGAGCGACGGCAGCTGCGGCGCAGTGCCACCGCCATCGCCTTTGTGCTGCTGGGCTATCTGGCCCTTTCCTTTCTGCTGCCTTTGCTGTTTTACTGGGTCGCCTCGTGGTTTCTCCCCGGCCCTGGGGTCGCCGGCGGCCTTGTCTGGGCGGTAAACCTCATGAACGAGCTGATTTATCTGGTGACCTATGTCTGCGCTTTGGCGCTGCCCTTTTGGCTTTATACCCGCTGGGTGGGCATTCCCCGCCGCAAGGCGCTGCCCTTCAGGCCGGTGCCTGTGGGGCTGATGCTGCCTGCCGTACTGCTGGGGCTGGGGGCCACCTCGCTGGGCAATTTTATCTCGGCGGGGCTGGGCAGCGTTTTTGCGCTGGCGGGCTTTGTGCCGGTGGTCGCTCAGCCGGGGCTGACCGGCAGCCCCGCCGCCGATTTGGTGGTGCTGATTTCGGCCACGCTGGCAGCCGCCACGGTGGAGGAGTTCGCCTTCAGAGGGGTACTGCTCCAGTCGCTGCGCCGCTATGGCGACGGCTTCGCGGTACTGGCCTCGGCGGTGGTCTTTGCCCTCTGCCACGCTTCCTTTCTGCAACTGGGCCCCGCGCTGCTTTCGGGGCTGGTAATGGGCTACTTCGCGGTGGTCACCGGCTCGCTTTGGGTGGGCTTTGTGACCCATCTGGTGTATAACTCGGTGGCGATGGCCGCCGGCGAGCTTATTCCCCAACTGCCGGTGCACCTGCAGAATACGGCCAATCTGGCGGTGTCGGCGGCGATGCTGGTGGTGGGGCTGGCGGCGGCGGTTTATCTGGCGCTGCGGTACGAAAAAGCCTTTTCGCTGAAGGCCGCCGCCACCCTGCTGGGGGCCAGGGCCAAATGGCTCGCGGTGTTTTCTTCGGTGCCCTTTACATCGACGGTGCTGGTGCTGCTGCTGTTGGTGGCGCGCAGCTTTGTGCCCATCACATAGGAGGATAGCCCAATGAACCCGAGGGATAACGAATATATGCGCCTTGCGCTGGCGCAGGCTGAACTGGCCGCCCGGGCCGGAGAGGTGCCGGTGGGTGCGGTGGTGGTGCGGGGCGACAGAGTGATTGCCAGCAGCCACAACCTGCGGGAAACCGACAAAAACGCGCTGGCCCACGCCGAGCTGCTGGCCATCGACGCCGCCTGCCGGACGCTGGGGGGCTGGCGGCTGACCGGCTGCACCCTGTATGTCACCCTTGAGCCCTGCCCCATGTGCGCCGGGGCGATTATCAACGCCCGCATCAGCCGGGTGGTGTACGGCGCAGCCGACCCCAAGGCCGGCTGCTGTGGCTCGGTGGCCAACCTCTTTGAGATGCCTTTTAACCACCGGCCCACCATCACCGCCGGGGTGCTGGCCGAAGAATGCGCCGGGCTGCTTTCCCGTTTTTTTTCACAACGCCGTTTGGATAAAACGCTTGTCCCCCCGGCAAAAAGTGAATAAGTTTTGGCATTTTGCTACATTTCCCAGCTTCGTTTTTAACTTTTCGTAGTTTTACACCGTGAATCCACACATTTAGTGTGGATAACTCTGTTGAAATTGTTGAAAGCTTAATATTCATCGGCAATATTACGCCCGGTAGTATCTTCATTTTTTGGGCCGTCGGCCACCATTTTGGTTGCGCTTTACCTCAAAAAAGCCACCCCGCAGAAACAGATGGTTTTCTGCGGGGTGGCTTTATTTTATTCCGAAAAGCAGGCCGGTTTATTGTTTGTTTTTCACCCCGCCGCGGCAGGCGGTATTTCGCTGCTTTTTATCCGCAACCGCCCGTTTTGCAGGTTTTTAAACACCCTCTTGCATAAGCGGTGGAAAACCGGCGTCCCTTTTGGGCGCTAACCCAGCCTGGCATGGTGGAAAAACAGCTTGCCCGAATAGGGGGAATACTCCACCCCCAGCACCCCCTTGCCCATGGCGAAGCAGGTGGTTTCAAAGTAGAGGGGCACCACCACCGCCTCGCTCAGCAGCAGGTCTTCGGCCTTGGCAAAAAGCCGCACCATCTCCTGCACTGTGCCGGAGGCTTCCGCCTGGCTCACCGTGAGGTCATACTCGCCGTCGGCATAGCCGGTCAGATTGCCTGCCGCCCCGCTCACAAACTGGCCCAGCAGCCCCGAAGGGTCGGGCCGGTTGGAGGTAAAGGGCAGGATGGCGATATCATAATCGCCCGCCGCCACCTTTTTGCTCAGCTCCTGCTGGGGCAGCTGCTGGATGTTGACATAGAGCGAAAGGTTGCGCTGCCACATCTGCTGGATAAAGCTCGCGTAGTAAATCTGGTTGGCCCGCTCCGGCACCAGAATGGTGACGCTGTCCAGCTTTTTGCGCCCCTGGGCCTCCAGCGTCTGGCGAAACAGCTCCCGCGCCGTTTCGGGATTATAGGGCGGGCTGACCGCCTGCCCCGCCTGCTGGCGGTAGGGCTTGTCAAAGATAAGGGACGCGGGGGGGATGAACTGGGATGTGGAGATAAACCCCTCCTGCAGCTTCTCGGCCAACTGCTGGCGGTCTACCGACATCTGGAGCGCCGCCCGCATCTCCCGGTCGGCAAAGGCGGGCTTCTGCTGGTTGAAGCAGAGGGCCCAAACGGTGTTGTCAAAGGGTTCGTAGGTCAGCCCCGCCTCCACCGCTTCTTTGAGCCGGTCGTGGGCGATGGCCCCGGCGTGGCTGCGGCCGCTCAGCAACTGCTGCTCCGGGTCTTCACGGCCTATCTGGAAGGTGACCGACTGGGGCAAAACCCCCTCGGCCTCATAATATTTCTCGTTTTTTTGCAGCGTGAGCTTTTCCTCGCTCCAGCCGGTGAGGGCAAAGGCGCCGTTGCTCAACAGCGACGCAGGCCCGGTGCCGTAACGCCCCCGGGTAGACTGAAAAAACGCCTCGTTACAGGGCAGGGCGGCGGTGCTGCTCAGCAGCTGACCCAAAAATGCGCTGGGGGCCTCCAGCCGGATGACCAGCGTATAGTCGTCGGAGGCTTCAATGCCCAGAGCGGAGGGGGGCTGCTCCCCCGCCAACACCGCTTTGGCGTTCTCAATCATCATAAAATCTGCCGCGTAGGGCGAAACCACCCCCGGCCCAAAGTGCCGCCTGAGGGCAAAGACAAAGTCATGGGCGGTCAGGGGGGTACCGTCGGCCCACTTCAGGCCCTGCCGCAGGGTAAAGGTGTGGGTCTTTTCGTCGGCCGAGGTGGTGCTGCCCTCGGCAAGGGCGTAGGAAACCGACCCGTCGGCCCGCTGGCGCAGCAGACCCTCCATGCAGTTGCTCAGCACGCTTTTGGCGGCATCCTCGGTGGCAAACTGGGGGTCAAGGCTGCTAATGGCCGCAGGAATATCATATTGAAAGCGCCCGCCCTCCTCGCTGTCGCCGCAGCCCCAAAGGCCGAGGGCCAGCGCGAGGGCAAGAACCGTTGCAATGGTTTTTCTCATGGTGTAAGCCTTTCTAAAGCCGCATGGCTGTGCCGTTATCTTAACAAAAGTATTGTAGCATTTCGCCGCCGGTTTCTCAAGCAAAACCGGCCCCCCTTCCCGGTTTGCCAAAAATTTGTTGAATTCCCCGGCTGCCAAATGGTATAATTGCGGTAATGGCAACGCGGCCCGCTCTACTGCGGGGCATGCCGCCCATATTCCCCCGCTGATTTGGCCCGCCGCCCGGTGAGGCGGGGCGCTTTATCTGTGGGCGGTGGGGCGGTATTTGCATATCGGTTTTACAAAACACAGTTGTTTTAAGGAGGATGCACCAATGGCGGAAGGCTATAAATGGCTTGCTTTGGGTTATAATGTGCCGATCAATCCTTCCCGCAACCGGGTGTATATCTGGCGCAAGCTCAAGGAGTACGGCGCGGAGTATTTCAAGCAGGGGGTTGCGGTGCTGCCCCACAACAAGACCTCTCTGGCCCATTTTAAGGGGCTTACGGCGAAAATCAGGGAGATGGGGGGCGAGGCCTCTATCATCGAGATGCGGTTTTTGAACAGCGCCGACGAAGCCGATATGGTGGCCCGCTTTAAGAACCAGAGCATCAGCGATTTTACCGAGCTGCTCATCGACTGTGCCCGCCTGACCGAGGATATGCGCCGCCACCGCGAGCTGACCGAGGCGATTGAGGCGGATGAACGGCTGCGCAAGATGATAAAACGCTACGGCAAGCTGAAGTCCAAGGACCACTTCAAGGCCGGGGATGAGCGTCAGGTGGACGAGGGCCTAGGCGAGTTGGCAAAGGCGATGAAATGGTCGGGCAGCGAACTGAAAAAGCTGCTGGATAAATAGCCCCCATTTGCCCATGGGGCATCGCGGGGCACCCAAACGACAAAGAAGGCTCTCTGCGAATGCAGAGAGCCTTTTTGATCCGCCCCAAATCCCGTGTTGGCTTTATTGATAAGGACGCTTTAGCCCCCTGTGCCGCGGGGCAGGCGGTTGTTTCATTCTTCCTCTACCGAGAAGGTGAAGCGGGGGTTCTGCTCCGCCGCCTGCCCCAGCACTTCGGCCAAAACATCGGCGTAGGGCCCCAGCCCCTCCCGCAGCTCCCGGCCGTGCAGGATGTGCAGGCAGGCTTCCTCCCGCAGGTCGGTGAGGCAGTCAAACAGCGCGTCCAGATTGGCCCCGTAGTAGCCGGGCAAGCCCAGCCCCTGCGCCAGCTTCTGATGAAGCTGCTCCCGGGTTGCAATCTCCCGCCCATCCAGAATCATCTTAACCATCGGCTTCCTCCCCATACAGCAGCTCAAAGGATTTATAATGGTCGTCTGTGTAGTATATCAGGCCGTCGTTGGAAAATACAATCCGCTTGGCCCCTCTGCTTTTGGCTCCCAGCGTGTCGATATCACATTCGGTGTAGCTGCGCCCCTGCTTTTTGGGCAGCAGCCCCTCATAGTTGCCAAACCGGTTGCCGCCGATGCAGCGGCCCGGGGCAAAGGGCTCCAGCGAACCGCCCTGCCACCCCAGCTTTTCGGCTTCCTGCTTGGTAATGAAGTTATCGGGCAGCCTGCCGTAAAGGTGCAGGTAGAGGGCCACCTCCTCCTTGGAGGTGTAGCTGCCATCCTGCGGCAGGGTGGCCTGCCCGCCTTGTGTTTCGGCGGGGGGCGGGGCGGTTTCTTCACCCTCGCCGGGCGGAACCGGGACTTGACCTGCGCCGCTTTGGGGCGCCTCCCCCACCGCGGACGAAGAAACTCCGGGGCCTTCCGGTTGCAGGCCGCAGGCGGCGAGGGATACAACCAGCAGCGCCGCCAGCAGGCAGCTTATCCATCTTTTCATCATAGTCTATCCTTTCTGCCGGGCAGGGCCTGCCTTTGGGCGTCGGGCAGCGCGTCCAGCAGCGCTGTGATAATCCCGTTGGACACCAAGAAACCCTGTGGGGTGAGGCGGATGCCCTCCCGGTCGGCGGCCAGCAGCCCCGCCTGTGCGAAGGGGCGGGCGGCCTCGGCCAATCCCGCAAGGTCGGCGTGGGGAAAGCCGCGCCGCAGCCGCTCATAGGCCAGCCCCTGCCCCAACCGCAGCGCCAGCATCACCTGCTCCTCCAGGCTGCCTCCGGGGCCATCCTCCACAATATGCCGCCAGGGGTCGGGGCGGCTGATAAAGCCCTCCAAATCCCGCTCAAAGTAGAACCTGCGCCCCTCCACCAGAGAGTGGGCGGCAGGCCCCACCCCCAGATAATCTTCACAGAGCCAATACTTCAGGTTATGGCGGCACTGCTGCCCCGGCTTTGCAAAGTTGGATATCTCGTATTGCTCGTACCCCAGCCCGCCCAGTACCTCGGCCACCCGCAGGTAGCTGTCGGCAAGGGTGTCTTCATCGGGGCAGGCAGGCGGGCGGCGGCCAAAGGGCGTTTCCGGCTCTATCTTCAGCAGGTAGGCCGAGATATGCCCCACACCCAGCTCGGCGCAGTATCGGGCCGATTGGGCGGCGGTTTCCACCGTCTGGCCGGGGGTGCCAAGCATCAAATCCAGCGAGAGCCGCTCAAAACCGGCCTGTGCCGCCCACTGCACCGCCGTGGCAGCCTCGCGGGCGGTGTGCCCTCGCCCAAGGGCGGCCAGCTCGTCGGGGTGGGCACTTTGCAGCCCCAGTGAGAGCCGGTTAAAGCCTCCGGCACGCAGTTCCCCCAGCAGCGCCGCATCCACCGTGCCGGGGTTGGCCTCCAGCGTAATCTCGGCGCCGCCGGCAATGCCCAGCGTCCGGTCGGCCGCCTCCAGCAGGGTACAGAGAGCCCGCGCCCCCATCAGGCTGGGGGTGCCCCCGCCAAAATAAACGGTATCCACCGGCCCGTGGGCCGGGGCGGTTTGCAGCGCCCGAACCACCGCCTCCAGATACCGCTCTGCCGTTCCGGGGTGGTAGGCCAGCGAGTAGAAGTCGCAGTAGGGGCATTTGCTGCGGCAGAAGGGCAGGTGGATATACAGCCCAAGGCCCTGCGCGTTGTTCATGGCGGCCTCCTTTCCTCTGTGGGCAGAGATATATGCAGGGGGCGCCTGCGGGCAACGCCCCGGCACCCCCGATGGTGTTATGTGCATCAAGCAACTATCAGATAATTTCGACCCCGCCGAAGATGGCCACGCAGTTGATGGTCAGGAAGGGCTGCTCCGGCCCGTTGACCATGGGGGCCCTGTTGGTGTAGCTGCCAAAGATGGGCACCCCCGTTACCCGGATGGGGATGTTGCGGGGGGCTACAATCTCCACCCCGCCAAAGATGGCGGTGGCGTCAAAGGCCGAGCTGTGGTTCAACGCGATATCCGAAAGGTCAAGCTCCACCGAGCCGAAGATAGCGGTGGCCGACCCGCCGGTAAACACCTTGGAGGCGTTGCAGGCTTCGGTGCCGCTGAAGAGGGCCAGATAGTTGGGGTGGGCGTTAAAATCCGGCGTTCCATAGCTGGGGTGGGCTTTCTGCCGGGGCTGAGGCTCGCCCTCCGCCGCCTCGCCGTTTTCGGGAGGATACTGGGGCGGGTAATAGCCCGGCTCCCCTTCCCGAGGGGGTGCGCCGTAGGGGTTTTGCTGCATACGGCGGTGCCAGAAACTGCCGCCTGTGATAAGGCTCACGCCGATGAGGATGACGCCAAAGGCCATTAGCACCCCAAAGGCACTGATGCCGAAACGGCGGAAGACATCCTGCTGCTCCAGCAGCAGCGCGACACCCAGCGCCAGCAGCAGCGAGTTGCCTGCGTTGATGCCGCCGTTAAGCATGCTGGAAACCGCCGGCAGTATCAGAAACAGGGTCCACCAGCCGTCAAAAAAGATATCAAAATCCCAAAGGTTCAGCGCATTGCCCATCAGGGAAAACCCAACTACCACAACCAAAATGCCTGCCAGTATCGTTCCTGTGTTTCTTCTCATTGCTCCACTACCTTTCTGCGTTATGCAAGGGGCGGGTTATGCAAGCCGGGGCGTCCCCCGGTTATTCGTCCAGTTTGAGTACTGCCATAAAGGCCTCCTGCGGCACCTCGACCGAGCCCAGCTGCCGCATGCGCTTTTTGCCTTCCTTCTGTTTTTCCAGCAGCTTCTTTTTGCGGGTGATATCACCGCCGTAGCACTTGGCCAAAACGTCTTTGCGCATCGCCTTCACCGTTTCGCGCGCGATAATCTTGCCGCCGACGGCAGCCTGTATCGGCACCTCAAACATCTGGCGGGGGATATGCTCCTTGAGCTTTTCGGCCATCCGGCGCGCCCGGGGGTAAGCGTTCTCCGCAAAGACGATGAAGGAGAGGGCGTCCACCACGTCGCCGTTGAGCAGGATATCCAGCTTCACCAGCTTGGAGGACCGGTAGCCCATCAGCTCATAGTCAAAGGACGCGTAGCCCTTGGTGCGGGATTTCAGCGCATCAAAAAAGTCGTATACAATCTCGTTGAGGGGCAGCTCGTAATGCAGCTCCACCCGCTCGGTGTCGAGATATTTGGTATCCTTATAGATGCCCCGCCGCTCCTGACAAAGCTCCATGATGCTGCCGATATACTGGGCCGGGGTGAAGATATTTGCCCGGACATAAGGCTCCTCGGCATGCTCGATGTGGGCAGGGTCGGGGTAGTTGGTGGGGTTGTCAATATTGATGATCTGCCCGTCGGTCATATGCAGCTTGTAAACCACGCTGGGGGCGGTGGTAATCAGGTCGAGGTTGTGCTCACGCTCCAGCCGCTCCTGAATAATCTCCATGTGCAACAGCCCCAAAAACCCGCAGCGGAAGCCAAACCCCAGCGCCACCGAGGTTTCGGGCTCATAGACCAGCGAGGCGTCGTTGAGCTGCAGCTTTTCAAGGGCATCCCGCAGATCGGGGTATTTTGCGCCGTCGGCGGGGTAGATGCCGCAGAAAACCATGGGATTCACCTTGCGGTAGCCCGGCAGCGGCTTGGCGGCGGGGTTGTCTGCGTCGGTGACGGTATCGCCCACACGGGTATCCCGCACCGTTTTGATGCTGGCGGCGATATAGCCCACCTGCCCGGCAAAAAGCTCCTCTGTGGGCTGCTGGTGGGTGGCCCGCATGGTGCCCACCTCCACCACGGTAAACTCAGAGCCGGTGGCCATCATCCGAATGGTCATGCCGGGGCGCACCACCCCGTTCACCACCCGCACATAGACGATAACCCCGCGGTAGCTGTCGTAGTAGGAGTCGAAGATCAGCGCCTGCAGCGGGGCGTCCTCATCGCCGGTGGGGGGCGGCACGTCGGTAATCACCCGCTCCAGCACCGCTTCGATGTTAATGCCGTTTTTGGCCGAGATGCGGGGGGCGTCCAGCGCCGGGATGCCGATGATATCCTCCACCTCGTGGGCGGCCCGGTCGGGGTCGGCCGAGGGCAGGTCTATCTTGTTGATGACCGGTAAAATCTCCAGTCCGTGCTCCACCGCCAGATAGGTGTTGGCCAGCGTCTGGGCCTCGATGCCCTGCGAGGCGTCCACCACCAGAATGGCCCCCTCGCAGGCGGCCAGCGAGCGCGAAACCTCGTAGTGGAAGTCCACATGCCCGGGGGTATCTATCAGGTTGAAGGCATACTCCTGCCCGTCGTTTGCTTTATAGTTGAGCTGAACGGCCCGGGCCTTGATGGTAATGCCCCGCTCCCGCTCAAGGTCCATGTTATCCAGCAGCTGGCTTTCCATCTCACGCTGAGAAACCGCCATGGTTTTTTCCAGTATGCGGTCGGCAAGGGTGCTTTTGCCGTGGTCGATGTGGGCAATGATGCAAAAGTTGCGAATATTTTGGCGTCTGTCTGCCATTGTCGTTCTCCTTTTAGGCAAAGGCACGGCTTCACCATTTCGTAAAATCATAAAGATGAATATGCGGTATGTAGGGGCGGCGGTTGGCCTCCGGGTTGGTATGTGGACACATCTGCGGGCGGTCGCAGACCGCCCCTGCAACAGGTATGATATCATCGACCTTGTAGGGGCGACCTGTGGTCGCCCGCCTGCAAGCAAACTCTTTCGGTATAATTCGCTATCGTCGTAAGCGGGCGCAAGGGCCGTGGTATAATAGCTGCCGTGCAGCTATTATACCACACAAAAAACGCCCTAAGCAATAGATGCCTGCAGGGCGCAAACGGTTTTGTCATGCTATTTTTAGCTGCCGCAAATACCCGGCGGCTTAAAAGCCGTCGGCCAGCAGGTGCTCCCGGAACTGCAGCTCCCGCAGCACCTCCTGATGCCTTTCATAGGCCATCCGGCCCTCTGCCCGCAGCGCCGAAGCAAGACGCAGCGCACGGGGCACAAAGGCGTACTGCTGCTGCACCACCCTTTGTATCTGGTTCACAGCATCGATTGAAACGGTCCTCTGGTGCCCCAGTATGCTCATCTGCAAAAAGAACGTTTCATCCAGGCGGGCGGTCACCGCCGGGCTGGCCTCCCCCACCCCATAGCGGCGGGAATGTACATCCACCGACAGCAGCCCCCAAAGGCCGCCTATCAGCAGCAGCGTAATGGCAAAGGAGGCCGCCGCCACCTGAAGATTGCGTTTTTTCATCTGCTCCCTCTTTCTGCGTCAAGCCGCGCGGCCACGCGGCCGTGGTCGGTATGCGGCTGTTTATGTAGACAGAAAGAGGGATAAGTATGCTACTGCTTCATCTCTTCGATGAGCTTCGCCAACGAACGGCCCACCAACTGGCCGGTATAAACCGCTTCCTCCAGAGTGTTGCCGTTGGAGCCAAACTCCAGCAGCAGCGACCCGGGGCTGAGGTCCATGTTGTATTTGCGGTGGCAGAAAAACAACGGCCGGGTCAGGGTGGGGTAATCGGCCTCGATGCGGTTGGTGAGGTCGACCGCGAAGGTAAAGTTGGTCTTCCAGCCGGGCATATTCATGGTGCCGTCGTCCGCCCCGGCCACCACCATAATCTGGGCGGCCTTTTTGCCGTCGACGACGGTGGTGGGCTTTACCACAACCTGCCCCACACGCTCGATGGCATCGCGGTGCACATCCAGCACAATCTTGATGGTGGGGTAGCGCTTAAGTATCTCCTTGATGGTTTTGGCGCTGTTGTCGTAAGAGCCGTTGTAGGAGGGGTAGTCGTGCTGGGTGGTATCATGAATCACCCCGATGCCTCTCTTCTCCAGCTCGGCGGCGATGGCATATCCCACGC
>JAEWWW010000006.1 GCA_023396215.1 Bacillota bacterium
AAGCGGTGAAGGAGGCGGCCGTCTTCTTTTCAGCCATCTTCCTGATCGGCATTATTTTTTCGGCGGTGGGCGTGCTGCTATCCGCCCTGCTGAAAAACGGCAGGGCCACGGCGGGGGTGGCCCTCGCCATCGTGTTCGGCAGCTTTATTTTGGGCATAATGTCCGTCACCGTCAGCGGCCTTGATTTCCTCATATGGTTTTCACCCATGGACTGGATCAAGACTGCAAAGCTGATGAGTGCAGGCATTCTCTGGCAGGAATGGCTGGTGGGCACCGGGGTGATTCTCTGCGGGATAACGGCGGCATGGCTGCGGTACCGCAAGAAGGATTTGCTGGTATAGCAAAGAAGCCTCCGCGCACACAGGCTACGCGGCTGCACAGAACCCCTGCCGGGCGAAACACCGGGCAGGGGTTCTGTGCAGGATTATTTCTTTTTGTTTTCACTGAGTACGATCAAAACATCCTCTTCGGTAATGAGCGTGTCGGGACGTATCGGTATTTTCAGCTTGTCGTCCCGGCGCATTGCCAGAATGGTCAGATGATGCTTGCGCCGGATGTCCGCCTGTTGAACCGTCTTGCCCATCCACTCGTCCATCGGCCGCATTTCAGTGATGGTGTAGGCGCTGGATTCCTCTAAAATGTCCATGATGTTGGAGCCTGACAGCCTGCGCGCCAGCTTTGCGCCCATTTCGTGCTCCGGCAAAATTACCTCGTTTATCCCGATGCTTTTGAGGATGGCTTTTTGCCGGTTGTTTCGCGCCTTGACAATGATATGCCGGACGCCCTGCTCCTTGGCAATCATCGCCGCCGTCAGCGAGGCTTCAAAATCCTCCCCTATGGCGAGAATGACCACATGAAAATTACCGAGCCCCAGCTTGCCCAGCGCGTGCTCGTCCGTAATATCCACCTGAACCACATGGGTCGCATATTCTGTCGCCTGCTGCAGCTTGGCTTCCTCCTTGTCGCATGCCATGACATTGGCGTCCGTCTCGGCCAGAGTCTGCACAATGCTCATGCCGAAGCGCCCCAGGCCCAAAACTGCAAAATGGGTATATTTCTTTGCTGCCGCCATACTGTTTTCACTCCTATCCGATAATCACTCGTTCGCTGGGAAAACCGATGCCGTCCGTGTGCTTATGCAGCTTCGCGTTCAGTGCGACCACCACCGTTACGGGGCTTAACCGGCCCAGATACATGCAGATGATAATCACGACCTTGCCTGCCGGGGAAAGATAGGGCGTGATTCCCGTACTGACCCCCACGGTGCCGGCGGCGGAGCAGCTCTCAAACAGCAAATCCAGAAATGTGTGGGGATACGGGTTTGCCTGCTCGGTAAAATGCAGAATAAAGGTGGAAGCGAATACCACAATCAGCATGGCGCACACCACGGTAAGGGCTTTTTGGAGCAGATCCAGGGGTAGGGTGCGTCCAAAGGCTTCCAGCTTATCGCGCCCCTTCAAAACCGAAAGCATCGCAAAGAGGATAACGCCGATGGTCACGGTTTTCATCCCGCCCGCCGTGCTGGCCGAGGAGCCGCCAATCAGCATGAAAAGGCAGGAGATGGCTTGTGATATCTCGGTCAATCCGTCCTGCGGAATGGTGTTGAACCCGGCTGTGCGCAGCGTGATCGACTGAAACAGCGCCGCCTGTATTTTTTGCGGAACCGGCAAATCACCAAGGGTAGCCGCATTGGACCATTCCAGCACCAGGAAGAGCGCGGCGCCGCCCGCAATCAAAGCAGCGGTAACAACAAGGACAATCTTGCTGTGGAGGCTCAGGTGGACAATCCGGTATTTCAGGGATTTATTTTGCGGATTCTTGATGCCGCGTCCCAGCTCGGCCAATACCGTAAAGCCGATACCGCCCACAACGATGAGGATCATCAAGATCAGATTAATCGGTACATTTTGCCGGAAAGGGACCATTCCCCCTGTTCCGATGTTGTCGAAGCCCGCGTTGCAGAAGGCGGAGATTGCATGAAATACGCCCTGATACACAGATTCCCACGCGGTCATGGAGCCGCCGGCAAAAAAGGATATCGCCAGAAGGACAGCGCCCGCAGCCTCAAACGCCAAGGCAAACAGGACAACACGCTTGACCAGCATTACCATGCCGCCTATGCTGTCCTGATTGAAGGAGGCCTGAATCGCCTGCCGGTTGCGCAGGGTGATTTGGCGGTTCAAAAGAAGCATGGCGACCGTCATCACAACCATAAAACCCAGCCCGCCAAACTGTATCAGCGTCAAGATAACGACTTTTCCAAACAACGTCCAGTGCTCCATGGTGTTAACCACCACAAGACCGGTGACGCAGTTGGCCGACGTTGCGGTAAACAGCGCGTTTAGAAGCCCTACGCTTTCACCCGATTTACTTGCAATGGGCAGGTTGAGCAGCAATGTGCCGACTAAGATCATCGCGGCAAAGCCGGTCATGATGGTTTGCGACGGCGTCAGGCGCATTGAATATCCCAATTTCAACTTCATATCGTTTGTACTCCACTAAATCTGGCACAGAGCATGCATACCGCCGACGTCTCACAGGCCGGCATGAAAGCCATCGCCACGGCCCTTGCAGTCAGCAAAATAAGCGTGTAAAATAGCCATTTTACGATAATTATAGCACAAGACCATGTTGATGTACACTGGAACCAATGGGATTTAGGCGTAATCAAGTTTCAGCAAGCAGGCAAGATTATCTTTCTGAAATGCGGCAAATTGGGGATAGCTATCAGAGCGTCCTTGTGGCATCCTGTGTCACTAACAGGCGGCGACACAGAATGCAAAACATATTAGACGAGCTCTATAACCAATATTGCCGAACAACCCCACAGCCATAGGGGCAACAGGAAATTGAGATATGCCACCAGGCTCTCATCCGAAGCTCAGAAAGGCCGGAACCCAGGCTGGTGCCGGCTACCAGCGGCGACAGCTACCGGCAATATCACCAGCTTTTCTTCGGTGCGGAACGCGAGGATTCTGGGGATGCGAACGCCTCGGAGGAGCAACAAAAAATGCTCGGATAAGGACAAAGGGCTGTAGGCAGGGCCAGAAATATGCCCCGCCTACAGCTCGAAACACAAAACAAAAAGCCAGCAAACCCCGAGGGTTACTGACTTTTCAATGGTGGACCCAAGGGGGATCGAACCCCTGACCTCTGCATTGCGAACGCAGCGCTCTCCCAGCTGAGCTATGGGCCCGCGATATGCGGGGGAACTTGACCTCAACAATTATAGCAGAGGCAATGGGTGTTTTCAAGATAAATTACCAATTTATTTTTGCCCTGCGCCGCCCTACCCCCGGCAGCAGCATCTTTAGAATTTCGCTCAGGGTCTTGGCATTGGGGAGCCGGTACAAGCAGCAAAAAGTGCCTGTTTTTATGCACTGTTTGTACCGCGAATATGGTCAAAAAATGGCGAGGGTGACAATTATGGAACTCCCGCCACTTTTTGCATAAGAAATCCGAACCTGCTCAAAAGGGGAGCGGGTTCGGATTTTCTGCTGTACCCGCAGCCGGCGCAACCGGCGCGGGCAATATCTATCGATGTAGAAGCAAACCCGGCAATACTAAGTAATGCATCACGCCGCTATTTTCTGAAAAACACCGCGAGGCGGGCCAGATTATAATCGTTGTTCTTCTTAATAATCTTAATGGCGTTTTTGGCGTCCTTGGCGATGATGCTCTCCGCAATGTCCCTGTGGGTTTCCACGCCCCAGTTCTGGCTGTCATGAAGCCGGTTCATCTCCTTAAAGCAAAACAGCACCATATTCTGGCAGCTTTTCATGGTTTGGGTAAAAAACACGTTGTGGGCGCTGTTAACGATAGCGATATGAAATTCCAAATCTGCCTGCGAGTAAGCGTCCAAGTCGCCGATGGATTTCTTCATCCGCTGCAATGCGCCCAGAATCGCCGCATAATCTTCCGTAGTGGCTCTGGTGACCGACAGCTCGATTGCCCTTAGCTCAATGCAGTTGCGAAACTCGATAAAGCTGGTAAAATCCTCTTCGGTTATTTTAAGGGAGGCGTCGGCAGCCGGAGCCTGAAACTCCGACAAAAAGTTTTTGGGGTTAGAAACAAAGGAGCCCATCCCCCTGCGGGTGACAATCATCCCCTGGGTGCGCAGGCGCTGGAGCGCTTCCCGCACCACAACCCGGCTGACGTTAAACAGCTCGCAGAGCTGGTTTTCCGAGGCGAGCTTCTCGCCCTCGCGCCACTGGCCGGATTGTATCTGCCCGCACATTTGGCTGTAAACCTCGTCAACCAGGTTTCTTTTTTCGATTCTCACAATACCCATCCGCTTCCGACCTTTCCGTTACTCTGGGTGTAACGTATCATACAAGTTAGATTATATGGGCTTGCATGCAATCTGTCAATAAAATATGGCATTTTGTTGTGATAGTTTACAATTAGATTGGGGTTTTACATTTTCGATTGACAATCCTGATAATTTATAGTAGTATCTTGTCATACAAGTATCAAGGCGTTTGATAACAACTATAGAAACAGAAAGGTAGATGTATTGTGAAAAGAATCCTCGCGGCACTTTTGGCAGTTTTACTGGTAAGCCTCGTGGGCTGCGGCCCTGCCGGCCAGCAACCCTCGGGATCGCAGGGGGGTTCCTCCGCACCCTCCAGCGGCGCAGAGCCCGCACCGGCACCGGTCAATTTTCCCACCCGCAACATTGAGTTTATCGTAGCGTCGGCCGCCGGCGGCGGCAGCGACCTGCTGGCCCGTGCTCTGGCCAGCGAGCTCAAGTTCTCGCAGCCTGTAGTGGTGGTCAACCGCACCGGTGCCGGCGGCACCATCGGCACCACCGAGGCCCTTACGGCAAAGCCCGACGGCCACACCATTCTGCTGGGCATGGTCGGCCCCTTTGAAACCCAGCCCCACCTGCTGGATGTACAGTACAATCTGGATGATTTTCGTTATATTTCCGCCCTTACCTACGAGCCTTTGTTTTTGGCCGTCAAGGCCGACGCTCCCTGGAACAGCGTGCAGGAGCTCAAGGATGCCTTCGCCAGCGGCAGCGGCAAAACCTTGAAATTTGGCAGCTCCAGCCAGGGCAGCGTGCCCCATCTGGCACAGGAGGTTCTGTACAAGCAGCTGGATATCTCCGCCGCCCATGTCCCCTTTGACGGCTCCAACCCCGCCGTGGTTGCCCTGCTGGGTGGGCACATCGACGCTCTCACCGCCCACTTGGGAGAAATCAACAACTACGTCACCTCGGGTGAACTGAAAATTCTGGGTATCTATTCCCCCGAGCGGTTTGAACTGGCCCCCGACGTCCCCACCATCAAGGAGCAGGGCTACGACATCGACATCAGCGCCGTCAAATTTGTCGCAGTGAGCAGCAAGGTGCCGGATGAGGTTGTAGAGGTAATTCGCCAAGAGGTAGAGGCAGCCAAAAATACCGATACCTTCAAAGCGTTCTTAAAGGCCAACTACTCCACCCCCAACGATATCTCTGAGGAGGACCTCAAAGCGCAGCTGGCCAGAGAAAGTGAGATGTACGGCGGCGTCATCAAGGAGCTGGATCTTAAAAACAAATAGACTGACTGTGCGGCTGCGGCTGCCTCTGTATGGGGCGGCCGCGTCGGACAGAGGGCTTAAAACAGGAGGCCACCCCCATGAACCAACCTCAAAACGTCCTGCTTATTCTGTGTGACGATATGGGATACTCCGATATCGGCTGTTTCGGAGGTCCCATCGACACCCCCAATATTGACCGATTGGCCCGGGAGGGAACCCGCTACACCAACTTCTATAACTGCCCCCGCTGCGCCCCGTCCCGGGCCAGCCTGCTCACCGGGCTGCACCCCCACCAAACCGGCATCGGTATTCTCACCTACAATGACGGCCCATTGGGTTATCCGGGCACCCTGAACAACCGGTGCCTGACCATCGCCCAGGTACTTGCGGAAAAAGGCTACAAGAGCTATATCTCGGGCAAGTGGCACCTGTCGGGCAACACCCGCACTGAAAATGAAAACTGGCCCCTGAACAGGGGCTTTCACCATCACTTCGGCACTCTGGCCGGCTCGGGCAGCTACTACAATCCCCACACCCTCATGCGGGATAACCAAAATATCGAGCCTGAGATTGTGGGCAAAGATTTTTACTACACCGACGCCATCACCGATAACGCGGTCAGCTTCATGAAGGAGCACCGGAAAGCCAACCCGGAGGCCCCCTTCTTCCAGTATGTGGCCTATACCGCGCCCCACTGGCCGCTGCAGGCGCCCGAAGAGGTCGTCGCCAAGTACAAGGGCCGCTTTGACGAGGGCTGGGATGCTCTGCGCGCCCAAAAGCTGCGGCGCATGGTGGAGCTGGGCATCATTGACCAGGCATGGGCGGATGCCCCGCGGGACGACAAAATACCGCCGTGGAGCGATATGCCCGATAAGGCATGGTACGCCCGGTGCATGGAGGTCTACGCCGCCCAACTGGACGTGATGGACCAGGGCGTCGGACGGCTGATAGCCACTCTGGAGGAAATGGGCGAGCTGGATAACACCCTCATCTTCTTTTTGTCGGATAACGGGGGCTGCAACGAGGAGATAAAGCCCCATCCCCAGCCGGGCACAGATATTATTCCCTATGCATGGACCCGGGATAAGACGCCGATTTTGGTAGGCAACCACCGGG
>JAEWWW010000056.1 GCA_023396215.1 Bacillota bacterium
TGCTATTTTTTATGCAGTTGGCAGACCGCATTCCTATTTTAGCAAAGGGAGTTTTTATTGTCTTCATCTTCGGCACAAGCCTTTTACCCAACCACTCGCCTAGCGAGTGGTTTTACTATACAAAAAACCCGCCGGCACATAGACCGGCGGGTTTCATCTGTTTTTAGTGCTATGCTTTTACGCCAAAGGCTTCTTCCAGCGCGGCGACTGCCTCGTCCAGATAGGTTGGGGTGATAAGAAAGGAGATATCCGCCTCCGAGGTGGTAATCAGGCTGACCTGCGCATGGGTTGCGGCGAGGGCGCGCATGGCGGCGGCGGCCACCCCGGGCAGCCCCTGCATCTCACCGCCATAGAGCCGCAGCTTCACGTTGCCGGTGCTCACCATCGGCTTGATGGAATCTGGACGGTCGCGAAAGCCCTTGGCAACCTCCAGCACCTTGACGGTAGCGGCGGCGCTCACCGTGAAGGAGATGCTCACCTCGTTGCCGCGGGGGGCGGTCTGCGAAATCATATCAATATCAATATCCTGTCGGGCAAGGGCGGTGAAGATATCGGCAATGAGCTGAAAGCTGTTGGGAACCTGATGAAAGGTGATAAGCGAAACATCCTCGGTTACTGTAAGCTGAGAAACACCGTTCATAATAACAATCCTTCCTTTCGCTTGCGCTTTGGCAGAAAACAGCCCCGGGAGGGGGGTTATACCATATCGTCCATGCTGTAGAGGCCGGGGCGCTTGCCCTTCAGGAAGAGCGCCGCGTTGATGGCACCCATGGCGAAAACATCCTTGGAATGGGCCGAGTGGGAAAGGGTGATAATCTCATCCCGCCCGGCAAAGATAACCTCGTGGTCGCCCACAATGGTGCCGCCCCGAACAGCGTGAATGCCGATTTCGGTCTTATCCCGCTTTTTGCGCACGCTTTGGCGGTCGAACACATACTGGGCCTCATAGGGCAGGGCGCTTGAAACCGCGTCGGCCAGCATCAGCGCCGTGCCGCTGGGAGCGTCCACCTTCTGGTTGTGGTGGCGCTCCACAATCTCGACGTCAAACTGAGCGCCCAAAACAGCCGCCACCCGCTTGCAGAGATGGGCCAGCAGGTTCACTCCCAGCGACATGTTGGCGGTAAAAAACACGGGGATTTTCTTGGCCGCCTCGTGTACCTTTGCAATCTGCTGCTCGCCAAGGCCGGTGGTTGCCACCACCACCGGGGTTTTGGCAGCGAGGGCATAATCCAGCAAAGGCCCGGTAGCCGAGGGGTGAGAAAAGTCGATGATCACATCGCCCGCCACCGCACACATACCCGGCTGGGGAAAAACAGGGTAGTTGCCCTGAATATCGGTATTTCTGTCAATGCCGGCGACAATGGTGCAATCGGCAAGGTCTTCCACACAGGATGAAATCACCTTGCCCATATGGCCGTTGCAGCCTGATAAAATCAGTTTGGTCATCTCTTTTACTTCCCCCTGAGCGCATAGCGGCGCAAAACGCTTTATGTATATATTATCTGAAAGGGTGGGGCAGCGGCGCTGCACAAAGCCCGCGCAACTGCCGTTTTTAAAGCAGCCCGACCTTCTTCATCTGCTCCTTAAGGCGGCTGCTCACCGCGGCGGAAGCCTCCACCAGCGGCAGTCTGCACGGCCCGGCGGCGTAACCCATGAGGTTAACCGCCTCTTTGACCGGGATGGGGTTCACATCGGCAAACAGAGCGTCAATCAGCCCCATCAGCCTGACCTGCAGGGCAGCGGAGGCAGTGGTGTCGCCCTCGAGATAGAGGCTGCAGATATCATGTGTTTCCTTGGGCATGATGTTTGCCAGCACCGAGATAACCCCTTTACCGCCCAACGAGAGCAGGGGAACAATCTGGTCGTCGTTGCCCGAGTAGATGTCTAAATCGTTGCCGCAGAGGTCGCGGGTTCTCGCCACGTTGGAGATATTGCCGCTGGCCTCCTTGGTGGCTACGATGTTGGGGTGCTTTGAAAGCTCAAAGTAGGTGGCGGGCTGAATATCCAGCCCGGTGCGGCCGGGCACGTTGTAGAGGATGATGGGCAGGTCGGTGGCGTCGGCCATGAGGTTAAAATGGCGAATAAGCCCCGCCTGCGAGGTTTTGTTATAGTAAGGAGTCACATGCAGCAGCGCGTCGGCCCCGACGGCCTTGGCCTGCTTGGTGAGCCAGAGGGCATAAGCGGTGTCGTTGCTGCCCACGCCTGCTACCACCGGCACCCGTCCCGCTACCGTCTTAACGGCATACTCGATGCAGCCCACATGCTCCTCGTCGGTCATGGTCGAGGATTCACCGGTGGTGCCGCAGATAACGATGGCGTCGGTCTGGTTTGCAAGCTGAAACTCAATCAGCCGGCCCAGCTCCTCATAGTTGATGGAAAAATCCTCCCTCATGGGGGTAACAATGGCAACCCCCGAGCCGGTGAATACTGTCTTCTTCATCGTGCGACCTCCCTATAAGATGTTTCTTCTCCCTGCGCCGGAGGGCGGGGGAGTGCAAAGTGTTTTAAAAACCACCGGCTGTATGCGAATGATGGGGGATAACACCCCCCACAAAACCGCAGCTTAGGGCGTTTCTTAAATTGGAAATTGGAGTTTTAAGAAAGCTCTTAGTCAAAATAGCCCTGCGCGGCGAAAAGCTCCGCCATCAGAACGCCGCCGCCGGCCGCGCCTCTGACCGTATTGTGCGAAAGGCATACAAATTTATAGTCGTACTGGGTATCGGTGCGCAGACGCCCAATCGATACCGCCATGCCGCCCTCAAGGTCGCGCTGCAGCTTGGTCTGGGGCATGTCATCCTCTTCAAAGTAGTGCAAAAACTGCTTGGGAGCCGAGGGCAGCGCAAGCTCCTGCGGAATTCCCTTAAAGCTTGCCCATTTTTCCTTGATTTGCTCCAGCGAGGGCTTTTTATCAAAGGAAACAAACACAGCCGCCAGATGCCCGTCGGCAACCGGCACCCGGATGCACTGGGTGGTAATAGAAGGGGAGGCGGCGTTGGCAATCACCCCGTTTTCTACGCTGCCCCAGATTTTCAGCGGCTCCTGCTCGCTCTTTTGCTCCTCGCCGCCGATGAAGGGGATGACGTTATCCACCATCTCGGGCCAGGTTTCAAAGGTTTTGCCCGCGCCCGAGATGGCCTGATAGGTGCAGGCCAGCACCTTGCTGACGCCGTACTCCATCAGGGGGTGCAGAGCGGGCACATAGCTTTGCAGCGAACAGTTGGATTTCACCGCGATAAAGCCCCGTTTGGTGCCCAAACGGGCCCGCTGGCTTTCCACCACCCTGGCGTGGTCGGGGTTCACTTCGGGGATAATCATAGGCACATCGGAGGTGCCCCTGTGGGCCGAGTTGTTGGACATCACCGGGCATTCATATTTGGCGTAGGTTTCTTCCAGCGCCTTAATCTTATCCTTGGGCATATCCACGGCGCAGAAGATGAAATCCACAGAGGACGCAATTTTCTGAGCGTCGGCGGTGGCGTCCAGCACGGTCATACCTTTAATATTTTCCGGCATGGGGGTGCTCATCGCCCAGCGGCTGCCTACCGCCTGCTCGTAGCTTTTACCGGCTGAGCGTGCCGAAGCAGCAACCATCGTTACCTTAAACCAAGGGTGATTTTCCAGCAGCGCAATAAAACGCTGCCCTACCATACCTGTTGCGCCGACAATGCCTACCTGATAGTTTTTCATCTGCCTTTTGCTCCTTTACTTAAGTGAGAACCCTGCCCGCCAGTGCAGCCAAAGCCGCCCGCAGGCCCGGGGAACCATGTTACCTGATAATAAAAAAACCGGTTGAAAACCGGCATAGTTTACCCTATAATAGAGTAGTTGGGGTCTTGGTGTGAGCAAAACTCCACAGGTAGTCAGATAGCACTTCGCCCAAGTGACAGGCGACAGTCACACCCCTGTTCGGTGATGCAACCAGGCTGACGGATGCCGTTCCGTCCCCTTCGGCGACTTTACCTTTCATTCAGCTAAAACGACTATTGGCAGTCTGACTGCAATTACTCATTAAAGACGCGCCTCTATCTATACCTATTCATTTATATCATATTAGCATCGCAGCCCCAATATGTCAATCGGTGATAATAGGGTTTTTGATTAACATATCTTATGTATTTATAGGGCATTTGGATAATATCCAGTGCAGCCGGCGCGGGTTTTGCCCGCCGTTTTCACCTTGACGAATGTACAAGCCATGCATGTGAAGCGGCGCTATCCTGCAAATTATCTTTCGGAGCGTAGATACCTTTATGAAAAAAAGTGATTTTTATTTTGACCTGCCGCCCCATCTAATCGCCCAAACCCCGCTGGAGCAGCGGGATAGCTCCCGTCTGCTCTGCGTTGACCGCCAGACCGGCGCGCTGAGCCACCGCCATTTTAGCGACATTACCCAGTTGCTGCGCCCCGGCGACCTGCTGGTGCTCAACGACTCCCGGGTGCTGCCCGCCCGTCTGCTGGGCCACAAGGAGCACACCGGCGCCGCCATCGAGTTTCTGCTGCTGGAGCAAAAGGCGCAGGATGTGTGGGAGATTTTGGTGCGCCCCGGCAGCAAGGCCAAGCCGGGGGTACGGTTTGTGTTTGGCGGCGGGCTGCTCACCGGCGAGATTTTAGAGGTTCTGCCCGGCGGCAACCGCCTTGCGCGGTTTTACTACGAGGGTAGCTTCTACAGCGTACTGGAGCAGGTGGGCCGTATGCCGCTGCCCCATTATATCACCGCCGAGCTTGCCGACAAGGAACGCTACCAAACGGTCTACGCAAAGGACATCGGCTCAGCCGCCGCGCCCACCGCGGGGCTGCACTTTACCACCCAACTGCTGGAGCAGCTCAAAGCGCAGGGGATTAACACCGCTTTTGTGACGCTGCATGTGGGTTTAGGCACCTTTCGTCCTGTAAAGGTCGAAACCATTACAGAGCATCAGATGCATGCAGAGCACTATTTTATGCCGGAAGAAACCGCCCGTCTGATACGCCAAACCAAGGAGCAGGGGGGGCGGGTCATCGCCGTGGGCACCACAAGCTGCCGCACCCTTGAGACGGTGGGCAGTCTGGGTAAAATAGAGCAGTGCGAGGGCTACACCGATATCTTTATCTACCCGGGCTATGACTTTAAGGTCATCGACGGGCTGATTACCAACTTTCACCTGCCCGAAAGCACCCTGATTATGCTTGTGTCGGCCTTTGCGGGGTATGAGCATACCATGGCGGCCTACAAAACGGCGGTGGAGCAGCAGTACCGCTTTTACAGCTTTGGCGACGCCATGTTCATCGCCGACCCGAGGGAGGATAACAACCATGTATAAACTGATTAAGCAGGAGGGCGCCGCCCGCCGGGGCGAGTTTGAAACGGTGCACGGCAAGGTGCAGACCCCTGCCTTTATGAATGTGGCCACCGCAGCCGCCATCAAGGGCGGGGTATCGGCCCACGACCTTGAAGCGCTGAAATGTCAGGTGATGCTCTGCAACACCTACCACCTGCATATCCGCCCGGGGGATGATGTTATTGCAAAGATGGGCGGCCTGCATGCATTTACCGGCTGGCGGCGGCCAATACTGACCGATAGCGGCGGCTTTCAGGTATTTTCGTTGGCCAAGCTGCGCAGCATTCAGGAGCAGGGGGTCACCTTCAGTTCCCATGTAGACGGTAAAAAGATTTTTATGGGGCCGGAAGAGAGCATGCGGATACAGTCCCACCTTGCCTCCACCATCGCCATGGCCTTTGACGAGTGCGTCGAAAACCCCGCCCCTTACGACTACGTGGCCCGCTCGGTGGCCCGCACCACCCGCTGGCTGCACCGCTGCAAAAGCGAGATGCAAAGGCTTAACGGCCTGCCCGACACCATCAACCAGCGGCAGATGCTGTTCGGCATCAATCAGGGCTCTACCTACGAGGATTTGCGCATCGCCCATATGCAGGAGATTGCAGAGCTTGACCTCGACGGCTACGCCATCGGCGGCCTTGCGGTGGGCGAGCCTGCCGAGGAGATGTACCGCATCATCGAGGCGGTGGCCCCCCACATGCCCGCCGATAAGCACCGCTACCTGATGGGGGTGGGCACCCCGGCCAATATCATCGAGGCGGTCTGGCGCGGAGTAGACCTCTTTGACTGCGTGATGCCCAGCCGCAATGCGCGGCACGGCCACCTGTTTACCTGGCAGGGGGTTATCAACATGAACAACGCCAAATATGAAACCGACGGCAGCCCGGTGGACGCCGAATGCGACTGCCCGGTCTGCACCCACTATTCACGGGCCTATATCCGCCACCTGCTGAAGGCGGGGGAGATGCTGGGCCAGCGGCTGACGGTGGTGCACAACCTGTATTTCTACAACACTCTGATGGAGAAAATCCGCGCGGCGCTGGATGAAGGCCGCTTTGCCGAGTTCCGGCAGCAGTACCTGCCCCTGCTGGGGCGGCGGATATAACCGGGACTGCTTTCTGCCTTTCGCAGGTGGCGGCCGGGCCGGGGGTTGGTTTTTATTATGGTAACGATTGGCACAATTTGCTTGCAACCTGTCCAATTTGACGATATAATATAAGTTGTAATTTTTATGGAGGTGTAGTTATGTCCTTTGCTTTGTTACAGGCAGCCGGTGGGGATACCGCCAGCTTGCTGGGCAGCTTTTTACCCCTGATACTTATCTTTGTATTTTTCTATTTCTTCCTCATCAGGCCCCAGAAAAAGAAGGAAAAAGAAACCGCGAAAATGCGCTCCGCCGTTGAGGTTGGGGATGAAATCATCACCATCGGCGGCATTGTGGGCACCGTTGTAAGCATGCGGGAGGATACCCTTGTTGTCGAAACCGGCAGCGACCGCAGCAAAATCCGGCTGGCCCGCTGGGCTGTGCAGCAGAATGTCACCGCTCAGGAAGCCGGCAGAACAAAATAAATCCCGGCCTGCGGGGCAAAAGCCCCCGCGTCGCTTCGCATTTGCATAAAATTGTTTGAGTGCTTTTATCGCAGACCGATATAAGCATAACCCTGTGGCCTGAGGAATATCCTTATACTAATCCGCTTTTATCTGTCGCATACCATGCGGCGGGGGCAATATCCGCGCGGATACCGTATCATACCCGCCCGCTTAAGGGTAGGGTATTACCATACGAAACCTAGTAGGGGGCAGTATCTATGGGCTCAATGTCAGGGCAGACAGATAAAGGTGTTCTTGTGCGGTACGGCAAGCCGGTGGCGGTTTCCTGCCTGAGCGGCGCTATTGTATCCACCGCAATTTTGCTGGTGCTTTCTTTGGTCATGTCGGTTCGCGATGTGCCCGCCGTGCTCATCAATCCGCTGGCCTGCGCGGCCATTGCGGTCGGCAGCTTTTTTGCGGGGTTTCTCTGCGCAAAACAGCTGCGGCAGCGAGGGATGCTCTTTGGCGCCCTTTGCGGCATCATCATGTTTGGGCTGCTGCTTTTCACCAGCCTGACCCTTACCGGCGAAGCCTTTGGCTGGATTGTGCTCATTAAGCTGGTGATTGTGCTGACCAGCGCCATGATTGGCGGCATACTGGGGGTCAACACCCGGCGGCGGCGCAGATAAGACGCGAAATCCTCCCCCTGCAAAATGTTGAATTTTGCCGATTGTTGTGCTATAATAGCGGCAACGATGGGGCGCTTTTGCCCGGATTGGCATAAGGCGGCCTGGATAAGGTAACAGAATGAAATGAGGTATTACTCAATATGAAGCATGTTAAAACTTTGAATAGCGCAAACCTGAAGCAGAGCGCCGCCAAGGGCGGTTGTGGCGAATGCCAGGCCTCCTGCCAGTCTGCCTGCAAAACTTCCTGCACTGTGGCAAACCAGAAGTGTGAGAAAAAGTAAAGCCGATAGGCATAAAAGGGGCAGCTGGTCTGCCTCTTATTTTTTATTTGTCTGAGAGGATTTTCCATGATTCATCGATATAGTTTGGCGGGTTACAACATTGTTTTGGACGTGCACAGCGGCGCCGTTCATCTGGCCGACCCGCTTTTTTATGAGCTGACCGGGCTGCTGACCCCGCCTTTGAGCGAGAGTTGCCCTCCCGAGGCGCTGGATGCGCTGGCCCCCCGCTACACCAAAGACGAGATAGAAGAAGCCTATGCCGAGGTGTTGGCTCTCTATCAGGGCGGGCAGCTCTTTTCGCAGGATGACTACGACCAGTTTGCCCATATGCTCACGCCGTCGCCCATCAAGGCCATGTGCCTGCACATCGCCCACGACTGCAACCTGCGCTGCGACTACTGCTTTGCCTCCACCGGCGACTTTGGCGGCGCACGGGTGCGTATGTCCTCAGAGGTGGGCAAAAAGGCTATTGATTATCTGATAGCCCGTTCGCAGAACCGCCACAACCTGGAGGTAGACTTTTTCGGCGGCGAGCCACTGATGAACTTCGAGGTGGTCAAAGAGGTGGTGGAGTACGCCCGCAGCCTTGAAAAGGCCCACAACAAGAAATTCCGCTTTACCATCACCACCAACGGCCTGCTGCTGGATGATGATAAGATTGATTACATAAACCGTGAGATGTCCAACGTGGTGCTTTCGATTGACGGGCGCAAATCGGTCAACGACCGGGTGCGTACCCGTGTCAGTGGCTCCGGCTGCTACGACAGCATCATGCCCAAGTTCCAAAAGCTGGCCGAGCGCCGGGGCCACGACCAGTACTATGTGCGCGGCACCTTCACAAAATATAACAAGGATTTCGGCGAGGATGTGCTGCATCTGGCCGGGCTGGGCTTTGACCAGATTTCGGTGGAGCCGGTGGTGGCCGACCCCGGCATGCCTTACGCACTGACCGAAGCCGACCTGCCCGAGGTTTTTGCCGAGTATGAGCGCCTTGCCGATACTTTGCTTCAGATGGAGCAGGAGGGCAGGGGGGTCAATTTCTTTCATTTCATGATGGATTTGGAGCAGGGTCCCTGCGCCATCAAGCGGCTGCGGGGCTGCGGCTGCGGCAACGAGTACTGCGCCGTCACCCCCGACGGCGAGGTTTACCCCTGCCACCAGTTTGTGGGCCAGCCTGAGTGGAAGATGGGGGATATCTTCACCGGCGGCTTTGACCCCCAAAAGCAGCAGCGCTTTGCCGGCGCCACCGTGCAGGGCAAGGAGGAATGCCGCTCCTGCTGGGCCAAGTTTTATTGCAGCGGCGGCTGCAACGCCAATAACCAGCAGTATGCGGGGGATATACTGGCGCCCCATACGCTCTCTTGTGAGATGGAAAAAAAGCGGGTAGAATGCGCGATTATGATGAAAGCCGCGCTGGCTTAACGGCATTTTTGGCTCCTGTGCCTCAGGCAGGGGAGAGAAAAAGATTTGAACGGGAATGGCAGGTTAAAAAGGATGAAGCTGGGTTTTATCGGAGCAGGGAACATGGCCGGAGCGATTATATCCGGCGTTTTGGGCGCGGGCAGTCTGGCCCCGAGCGAGATGGGTGTTTACGACATCAGCGCGGAAAAGACCGCGGCCCTGGGCAAGCAGGGCTTGCAGGTCTGCCAAAGCCCCGCTGAGCTGGTGAGCCGGGCCAAATATGTGCTGCTGGCCATCAAGCCCCAAAACTTTGAAGAGGTACTGGGGCAGCTGGCCGGGGTTGTCACCGCAGAAACAGTGATAATTTCGATTGCCGCGGGCATCTCTCCCGCCTATATCAAATCCAAGCTGGGGGAGGGCTGCAAGGTGGTGCAGGTGATGCCCAATACCCCGCTGCTCATTGGCTACGGTGCAACCGCCATCAGCAGGGCGGAGCCCACCACGCAGGAGGAGTTTGATTTTGCCTGCGGGCTGTTTTCGGCTGCCGGCGCGGTGGAAGTGATTGACAACCGCCTGATGAACGAGGTTATCCCCCTCAACGGCAGCAGCCCCGCCTTTATCTACCTGTTGGCAAAGCTGTTTGTCGACCGCGCACAGGAGCTTGGCTTTGACCGCGACTGTGCCAACCGCCTTTTCTGCAACACCCTCATCGGCTCGGCCCAGATGATGCTGACCACCGGCAAGGACCACCAGGCGCTGATTGATATGGTGACCTCGCCCGCCGGTACCACCTTCAGCGGCCTGCAGGCCCTGGCCGACAACGGCTTTGACAAGGCTATCCGCAGCGCCTATGATGCTACGGTAAAAAGGGCCTACGAGCTGGGTAGATAGCCATCATTTCGCTAAATATTAATAGAAAAACCGCCCTCCCGCCGATGCCGGGAGGGCGGTTTTTTAACGGGCGGCAGGCTTGCCGGTTATCGCCGATATAGAGGGTCATAAAAGATAAGCCCCCCACATACAATGACAGTGGGGGGCTGAAGTTATATGAACAGGACAACCTTTGACCGGCCGCGGCGAACCTACCCGCCGGGCATAGAAAAAAAAGATACACAGACACAAAACAGACAACTGCTGCTGGCCGGGGTGTTCATTCTGGGCCTGCTGGCGGGCCGTTCGCTGGTGGGCGCGTCTGAAAGCGACACCAATACGGCGGTGCTGGAGC
>JAEWWW010000131.1 GCA_023396215.1 Bacillota bacterium
GGCTGCGCCCCGCCTAATGACCCTCTCCCGTTGAGGTAAATATGTCTATTTTCTCATTGTTGGGCAATGGGAGGGGGTAGGGGGGGGCAGCATCCCGTTCCAACCCCACCGGAGGCTTGGGGGGCGCACGGGGGCGGGTGTTGCCTATGCATCGCCCGCCCCCAAAATAAGTACTATATCTTTGCCAGCGCGGTCTCGATATCCTCCAGCAGGTCGTCGATATGCTCGGTGCCGATAGAGAGGCGAATCTGCTCGGGGGTGACCCCAGCCAGCTTCTGTTCCTCTGGCGAGAGCTGCTGGTGGGTGGTGGTAGCGGGGTGTATCACCAGCGACTTTGAGTCGGCTACATTGGCAAGCTGAGAGAAAATTTCAAGGCTGTCGATGAACCGGCGGGCCGCCTCGGTGCCACCCTCGACGCCGAAGGTAAAGATAGAGCCCGCGCCCCCCGGCAGATACTTTTGGGCCAGTGCATAATATTTGTTGCCCTCAAGGGAGGGGTAGTTCACCCACTGTACCTTGGGGTGCTTTGCAAGGGTTTCCACAATCTTTTTGGTGTTTTCCACATGGCGCTCCACCCGCAGCGAAAGGGTTTCGAGCCCCTGCAAAAAGAGGAAGGCGTTGAAGGGGCTCAGCGCGCCGCCGGTGTTGCGCAGCAGGCTGACCCGCGCCTTGAAGATATAGGCGGCAGCGCCGATATCCTGCGCGTAGCGGATGCCGTGGTAGCTTTCGTCGGGGGCGGTGAAATCGGGGAACCGGCCGCTGGCCGCCCAGTCAAAGTTGCCGCCGTCCACAATCACCCCGCCGATGGAGGTGCCGTGCCCGCCGATGAACTTGGTGGCCGAATGCACCACGATATCCGCGCCATGCTCGATGGGCCGGATGAGGTAGGGGGTGCCGAAGGTGTTATCGATGATCAGCGGAATGCCGTTTTGATGAGCGATGTCGGCCACGGCGGCAATATCCACCAGATTGATGCCGGGGTTGCCGATGGTTTCGATAAAGAGCGCCTTGGTTTCGGGGGTGATGGCGTCGGCGAAGTTTTGGGGGTCGTCGGGGTCTACCAAAATGGCTTTGACGCCCATCTTGGGCAGAGTGGTGGTGAAGAGGGTGTAGGTGCCGCCATACAGGGTGGAGGCCGACACAATGTTATCCCCGGCGCCCGCGAGGTTCAAAATGGCATAGGTGATGGCCATCATGCCCGAGGCGACGGCCAGCGCTCCCACGCCCCCCTCAAGGGCAGCGATGCGTTGCTCAAACACATCGGTGGTGGGGTTCATGATGCGGGTGTAGATGTTGCCCGCCTCCTTCAGGCCAAAGAGATTTTCGGCATGCTCGGTGTTATCAAAGACATAAGAGGTGGTCTGATAGATGGGCACTGCCCGCGCCTTGGTGGTGGGGTCGACCGACTGGCCGGCGTGCAGCTGCTTGGTTTCAAAGCGGTAATTTTTACTCATGTGGCTCATCCTTTCCTGCTGTTGGCTTTGTAGATGGTTTGTCCGTTGCGATGGTGCCGCCCCCCACCACCAGCTCGCCGTCATAAAAGACCACGGCCTGACCGGGGGTGATGGCCCGCTGTGGGCTGTCGAACTCCACCAGCAGGCGGCCGTCCTCCAGCGGGTGCAGGGTGGCGGGCTCATCGTTCTGGCGGTAGCGGGTCTTGGCGGTTACCCGCATCGGCGCGGTGAGGGCGGGGGTTGTAATCAGGTTGACCTCCTTGGCAATCAGCCGCCTGGCAAAAAGCAGAGGGGCGTCCCCCAAGGTGACGGTGTTGGCGGCGGCGTCCTTATCCAGCACATAGACCGGCCTGCCGAAGCCGCCAAGCCCCTTGCGCTGGCCGATGGTGTAGCGCATGACCCCCTGATGCCTGCCGATGGGGTTGCCCTCGGGGTCGATGAAGTCGCCGGGGGTGGCGGGGGTGCCGGTGTGCTGCTCGATGAAAGCGCCGTAGTCGCCGTCCGGTACAAAACAGATGTCCTGACTGTCGGGCTTGGCGGCGTTGGTCAGCCCCAGCTCACGGGCCACACTGCGCACCTGTGGCTTATCCAGCTCACCCAGGGGGAATAGGGTGTGGGCCAGCTGCTCCTGCGTCAGGCAGTAGAGGGCGTAGGTTTGGTCCTTGGCGCTGTCGAAGGGGCGCTTCAGCAGGTATCGCCCGCTGGCGTCGTCGTAAGCGACGCGGGCATAGTGCCCGGTGGCGATATAGTGGTGGTCCAGCAATAGGGCGCGCTCCAGCAAAGCCGAAAACTTGATAAACCGGTTGCAGTCGATGCAAGGATTGGGGGTGCGGCCCTCGAGGTACTGCCGGGTAAACCGCTCCATTACGTCCTGCATAAACCGCTCGCGAAAGTTGAAAACATGATGGTCAAAGCCGAGGGCGAGGGCCACGCTGCGGGCGTCCTGCACGTCGGCCAGCGAGCAGCAGGTCTTTTGCTTGAGCCCCACCACATCGGCGTTGTCAAACAGCCGCAGGGTCACGCCGCTGACCTCATAGCCCTGCCGCTGCAGCAGCGCGGCGGCAACCGAGCTGTCCACTCCACCGCTCATGGCGACCAGTACTTTATTATTCAAAACGATAATTCCTCCTTAAAAGCGCATCGGGAAAAAGCCCCCGCGGTGGGGATGCCAAACTGCGCACGAGGCTATTACCATGTAATCATATATGATTAAAGGGATTATAGCATCGGCACAGCAGGCTGTCAATATGCAAAGCAGATATTATTTTTGCAGACGGCCACTCCGGCTGCGGGCCTCTTAAAGTAAGGCTGCACCCGTTGGGGCCATATATAAGGTTATAACATAAAATGCGCCCACAGAAAAGCCCGGCCGCCAAAAGGGCTCCAAAATAGCGGCAGATGCCCCGCAAAAGGCCCGCCCCCGGCCAGAGGGTAGCGATATTCACAAAAGCTGGCGAGAATGTGAAATAATTGTCTAAGTCTGGAATATTGATAAAATTTTAACGGCAAGCTATAATAGTTACAGACAAGTAAAGAAAAGACCACAGACCGGTTTAGCCGCCGTTTTTGGTCGGGGGGCCGATAAACAGCTGCGGGCTGGATTGCTTTTCTTTCTTCTCTTCACTTTCTTCTCTTCACTTTCTTCTCATTTCTTTTCTGCGGACTGGGCTTAGGTAAGCCTGGTCCTTTTTCTTTTATAAAATTGGAGCAGTCAAGGCTGCGGCTTTACTTTGGGGCGGTTATCGGTATAATAATAACAGTGCCGCCGCCGGTAAAAGGGGCGGCTCATACCATCAACTGTTTTTATGGAGAAGCGTTGTGAATCAGCCCTTTGCCGTTATCGGCACCCTCAACTCAAAATATATTCATTCGTCGCTGGCCCCATGGTGTTTGCTGGCCGGTCTGGCCGCCTACAGCGCCGCTCCGGATGCCGCCGTGGTGGTGGAGGGCACCATCAACGAGCCGCTGCAGGATGTGGCGCAGCGAATTGCCCGGCACAGCCCCCGGCTGGTGGGGCTGAGCTGCTATATCTGGAACATCACCGCCACCCTTGAGCTGGTGGCCCTGCTGAAGGAGCAACTACCCCAAGTGGTGGTTGTATTGGGCGGGCCGGAGGTCAGCTACCGCGCGGCGGCCCTGCTGGAACAGTACCCGCCGGTGGACTATATCATCGCGGGGGAAGGGGAGCAGCCCTTTGCCCAACTGGCCGACGCCCTGATGCGGGGGCGCAGCCCCCATGGCCTGCCGGGGCTCTGCTACCGCGGCCCGCAGGGGCCGGTAGCCACCCCGCCCCATACCCCCCGGCAGCAGCCCCCCAGCCCTTATACCGACGCCTACCTGCGGGCGGTCAAGGGGCGCATCGCCTACCTTGAAACCAGCCGGGGCTGCCCCTACTCCTGTGCCTTCTGCCTTTCGGGGCGGTGCGGCGGGGTGCGCTTTTTTGATGTGGAGCAGGCGAAAAACCACCTGACGGCCATTGCCAACAGCGGCGCACGCACCATCAAGCTGGTGGACCGCACCTTTAACGCCCACCGCAAGCGGGCAAAGGAGCTGTTTGCCTTTATTATTGCCAACCACGGCCGGCTTTGGCCAGAGGATGTGGCCTTTCATTTCGAGATCGCGGGGGATATTCTGGATGGGGAAACCCTCGACCTGCTGGCGACCGCCCCGCCCGGCGCCATCCAGTTGGAGGTGGGGCTGCAAAGCTTCAATTCCGATACGCTGGAGCGCATCCACCGCAAAACAGATACCACCCGCCTGACGGACAACCTGCGCTGCCTCATCGGGGCGGGCAATATGCATATCCACATCGACCTCATCGCCGGGCTGCCGGGGGAAGACTGGCCCAGCCTTGCCCGCAGCTTTGATATCGCTTATGGCCTGCGGCCACATATGCTGCAATTCGGTTTTTTGAAGCTGCTGCATGGTGCGCCCATGCGGGAAGACCCCGCCGCCTACCCCTGCTCCTATGACCCGCTGCCGCCCTATGAGGTGCGGCAGACTCCGTGGCTCACCGCAGAGCAACTGGAGGAGCTGCACCACCTGGAGGACGCGCTGGAGCGCCTCTACAACAGCGGCCGCTTTCGTCGCACGCTGGAGTATTTGCTGGTGCAAACCGGCCTGCCGCCCTTCGAGCTGTTTTACCGCTTCGGCCTGTTTGCGGCATCGCAGGGGTCTGTGCGCCCCATGCTGGACGATTATACCGCGCTGGTTTTCAACTACTTTCGAGAGCAGCCGGGGGTTGACCCCCGCGTGCTGCGGGATGTGATGCTTTGCGACCGTCTGGCCACCAATGCGTCGGGGCGGCTGCCTCCCGTGCTGTACGAGGGCGACCCCGCCATCAAAAAGGCCCGCATGGCGCTGGACGCAAAGGCCGAAACCCGCCGCCCTCCGGGGCTGCGCCGGGGGCTGGCCCTGCTCTATGCCAGCGGGGAGGTGGCCTACGCCGATTATGACAAAAAGCACCCGGTAACAGGGGAGTACCCGTTGCAGAGACTGCCCCTCGACGCGGTCTTACACCCCGGTGCGGAGGCAAAGGGCCAGCCGTCGCCGGAAGATGCCCGCAATTGATTTTTATGAAAAATCCCTCAAAACGCGTTTTGTAGCCGCTTTGGGGGATTTTTCCCACTTTTAGCGGATTGCCCCGGCAGGCAGAATAGCAGCCGCGTTTTTTTGATATACTAGCTAAAAGGGGTGAATTTAAGTGGCAAAGGCAAGCGTCTATTTTAAAACCTATAACATCAAGGACCGGTACGATGAACGGCAGGTGAAGGAGGGACTGGATACTCTGCCCGGGGTCATTTCGGTAAGCGTCAACCGCGAAAAAGCAACCCTTGCGGTGGATTATGACAGCACCGGCACCCACAGTGAGCGCATTCAGAACACCTTAAAGCTGATGGGGTATGATGCGGCCATCACCCAGCAGGAAACCCATATTATGTAGCGCAGGCGCAAAGGAGAATAAAAATGCCCAAGGATAGCCAACCCGATAACAAACAGGCCCGCAAAGCAAAGGCCAACGGGCAGACCCCTATTACCCGGGAAAACCAGAACCAAAACAAAAACGCCAAAAAGCAATCGGTAAAAAACAACGATGTTTAAAGCAGGTTTGGCAGCGGAGCAATCCTCCCCTTGCAGCGCAGGGCGGCGGTTTTAGGCCTTTTACAGACTCTAAGCATATGGAAGCAAGGGCAGGCGGCAAGGTATGCTGCCTGCCTTTGTTCGGTTCGCAGCGGATAAGAATGCAGGGTATTGCAAAGGATGCGGAAATGGCGGGGGTGTGCAAAAAGGCCCTGTCGGACCTTGTGTGTTGCTTATAGGGCCGTGCATGTAGGGGGCGATACCCATTAAAATTACAAAGTATTGTTATAGGTGGTTGGTGCTGGTTCTCTGAACAGGACATATTTTTCTGTCGGCGGGTATGCTATAATAACCGCAAGCGGTTATCATACCGTTATCCTGATGCCCGCCATAGGTTGATGGCGAATGATACCATGCCGCCTTGCGGACATGGTATTATAACAGCAGTGCCGCCCCCGCCCCGCACCGCCGCAAGGCGGCCAGGGGCCGACCGGGCAAGCAGGAAAACCCGACCAAAAGGAGTATTTTATGAGCTTAATGGAACTGATAGAGCGGCGGTACAGCTGCCGAAAATATGAGGCCAAACCGGTGGAGCGCGAAAAGCTGATGGCCTGCATAGAGGCGGCCCGGCTGGCCCCCTCGGCCTGCAACAGCCAGCCGTGGCGGTTCATTTTGGTGGACGACCCCGCGCTGGTGCCCGAGGCGGGGGCCTATATGAAGATGGAAAACATCAACGGGTTTGCGGTGCAGGCGCAGGCCTTTATCGTGATACTGCCCGACCGCAGCAACCCGACCTCCAATCGGGGCGGCGTCTTTGCCGGGCACGACTTCACCTCATTCGATATTGGCATTGCCGCGGCCCATATTACCCTCGCCGCCACCGAGCAGGGGTTGGGCAGCTGCATTATGGGCCTCTTTCAGACAGAAAAGCTCAGGGAGCTGTTGGGCATTCCTGAATCAGAGGAAATCGCGCTGATTGTTGCGCTGGGCTACCCCGAGGCGGCTGAGCTGCGCCCCAAAAAGCGCAAGACCACCCAAGAGGTGGTCAGCTTCAACCGGTTTTAGCCCCCAGAAGCGATGAAGATTTTGATTGACGCAGACGCCTGCCCGGTGGTGCGGCTTGCCGCCCAGACGGCGCGCCGCCGGGGAGTGCCGGTGCTGCTGATTTGTGACACCGCCCACAGCATGAGCGTCGAAGGCGCGCAGACCATTACGGTGGATAAGGGGGCCGACAGCGCGGACTTTGCGCTGGTAAACCGGGTGCAGCCGGGGGATATTGTCATCACCCAGGACTACGGCCTTGCCGCCATGGCGCTGGCCAAGGGGGGCCGCCCGGTGAGCCAGAACGGCCTTATCTACACCGCCGAGAATATCGACAGCCTGCTTTTGGGACGGCATATCGCCAAAAAGATACGCAGCGCCGGTGGGCGGCTCAAAGGCCCCGCCCGCCGCACCAAAGAGCAGGACGAGCAGTTCCTGCAGGCGTTGGAAATGCTGTTGCAGGCCACGGATGAGTTTGAACAACGGTAAAACGGTGTGGGACGGGTAAGAGCATATAAGGGTTTTTCAACAAAAATAGCAGGGCAGGGGGAACATTCCTTCTGCCCATAAACGACAATCACTGTTTGTGCAAAGTAGTCTGGGGGGAGCTGGGTGCCCCCTGTAAAGGCTGTCGATATCTTCGACAGCCTTTACAGGGGGCACCCAGCTCCCCCCAGACTACTTTGACAAACAGTGATTGTCGTTTATGGGCAGATGGAATGTTCCCCCTGCCGTGCTTTTTTTGTTGAAAAACCCTTATATGCTCTTCCCCGTCCCACA
>JAEWWW010000041.1 GCA_023396215.1 Bacillota bacterium
GCACCGGTATCACCAGTTGCACCAGTAGCGCCGGTAGCACCGGTTGCGCCGGCGGGGCCAGTCGGGCCGGTAGGGTTAGGGTCTTCAATCGTCACGATTGCAGAACCTGGCGTAACTACTATATCAAGTGTGGCCGATTCAAAAATGAGATTCTCTCCAAACCCAACTGTTGCGCTTCCAACTTCACCAATGACATTAAACAGAAAATCCCCGGGATCAAACTCACCGGTTGGGCCAGTTGCGCCAGTTGCACCAGTTGCACCAGTAGCGCCGGTGTCACCCGTTGCCCCGGTTGCGCCAGTGGCGCCAGTATCGCCGGTAGCGCCAGTAGCGCCGGTATCACCCGTTGCACCGGTAGCGCCAGTAGCGCCAGTGGCTCCGGTGGGGCCGATATCACCCGTTGCGCCGGTGGGCCCGGTAGGTCCAGTGGGCCCGGTAATGCCGACCACGGGACAGCTGCCGCCCAGAACGGTTTCCACCTTAGAATTTAGGAACATCTGGTTTTTCACAGCGCTATCCAGCACGCTTTTGACGCTGCAGTTGGTTGCAAGCACTTCAGGAATGGTGGCGGCGGGGCCGCTCAGACCGGGAAGGGTACCCAGTATATATTGAATTTTCTCGCCTTCGGCGTTGAAAATGTGGCTAAGTCCAAGTTCCTCCATAGCAACAGAGGCAAGAATCAAATTTAGGACATCATCCCTGTTGAGCGTGATATCAGGGTTGATATCCGGAATGTTGGGTTGTGACATCGGTAGTTTCCTCCTTTATAACACCTGAGCTGCGCCTGAAAAGCGGCAGGCGCACCGATGCTACAATCCATAATATGAAAAAAAATAAAATTTGTTACAAAAAATAAAGGGGCAAAAAAGCGTCAATCTACAAAAAATGCCGTAAAGCCGATGATTTTCTTTCTTTTTGCGCCGATAGATGAAAAAAAGCCGGACGCCCGGCCGGGCGGCTAAAAAGAAAACAGCGGCAGCCTCCTTTTGGGTGGGCGCTGCCGCGGGAAGGACGATTTGAAAGGGTTTAATCCGGGCCGGTGACCAGCGGGCCAAGCTGGTGCTTCCAAACCCAGGCGGGGCTGTAACGGCGGCGCACCAGCGTTTTGGCGGCCAGCACCGGGTTTTCACGCAGCAGCCCGAGGATGGTTTCGGCGTGTTCAAGGTAGTACTCTTTTTCGGAGGGCAGGTAGCTTTCGGTGGTTTGGTAGCCGTAGGCAAGGGCATCCCAGCGCATGAAGTGGGCCCCAAGCTGCCGCCCCACCTCCTCGAGCGAGGGCACTGCCTGATTGACCACCAGCAGGTTGCCCCGGGAGGCGGCCTCCAGCGCGATGAGGGGGAAGGCCTCGGAAAAAGAGGGATGCACAAAGAGGTTGGAAAGGGTAAACAGGTCGAGCACGCCGCTGCGGGGGAAGCCCCCGGGGAAGCCCTGCTCGCTGGTAAATATCATGTCCTCGTCGCTCAGGCCGGCCTCTTTTCCGGCAAGGCGCACCACCCCCTTGTAGAGGTTGGGGTTGATATCCCCCGAGGGGAAGTCGCAAAAGACCGCGCGCACGCTGGTTTCGCCCGCCGATTTTATCGCTCCCGCCAGAGAGGCCAGCTTTTCAAAATGCTTGGCGGGGGTCAGGCGGCCGGGGTAGACAATTAAAACCTGGGGTGAAAGCAGGTCGGCCTGCGCTGCCAGCCGGGCGGCGTCCTCCCCCAACGAGGAGAGCAGGTCGAGGGAGTTATACACCACCCGGCAGCGCCCCTCGGGCAGGTCGTACTGGGCGGCAAGGGGGGCGATGCCCGCATAGGTCAGCGAGATAAAGGTGGTGCGGGGCATGGGGGTAAAGCGGGCCGAGCCGGGCCACTGGGGGTTGGGCGGCCTGCGCAGCGGGGCCGAATGGGAGAAAGAGATAAAGCGCAGGTCGGGCAGCTTTTCCTGCGTGGCACGCAGCGCCACGTTGTGCAGCAGGTGCCAGCCCTGGTAGAGGATATCGTGCAGAATGCAGACCTGCACATCGGCCAGATGGGCTGCGAGGTCGGCTGCGATGACCTTTGCTTCGTCAAAGAAGGTAGCGTGCACCTGCGGGTCGGGCTGGTCGTAGTTTTGCCACTCAATCTGGCGGCCGTCGAGGGTGTTGCAAACCTCGTGCCAGTCGATGCGGGGGTCAAGGAAGATGCCGAACTTGCTCTGATGCTCAAAGCCCTCGCAGACCAGCAGCCGAACCGACAGCCCGGCGTCCAGCAGCATGCGCAGCTGCTCGGCAACCACGTTGACCAGAGAGTAGGTGCTGTCCAGCTTGCCGAACATGGTCATGATGGCAATCTGCATGGCGGGGGAACCTCCTTTGTCGCTGTGATTTGGGGTGGGGCCGCGGCTACGCCTTTGCGGTATCGCCCTGCCTGGGTTGCAGCTTGTTTTCAAAATAGGTTTTATTGTGGAGATAGGCGGGATCGCCGGGCTTGTGCTCCCCTGCCAGCCGGTTGAAATGCGCGGCCTTATCGAGGTCGCCCAGCTTGTCGTAGCAGACGGCCAGCTCGATGCAGGGAATATAGCCGTAATAGCTGTGGTTGATAAACCCCCAGCTCTGCTCCGGCTTTTTCAGCGAGGCGGCCAGCTCGAACCAGAAGACCGCCCGGGCATAATCCTGCCGAAGCTTATAGATATACCCCAGCTGGCAGCAGGCCTCGGCCCGCGGGAGGTCGTAGGAGAAGCTGCGCAGAAAGGCGAGGGCCGCCCGGTTGGGCTGTGTCAGGGCAAGGTAGCAGTGCCCCAGCTGGCAGCAGGCCGCGATATTATCCTCCACCCAGCCAAAGCCCTGGTCCAAAAAGGCGGTAAAGCGGTCGGCGGCCTCCTGCAGGCGGCCGTTGTCCTTCAGCTCGCGGGCAAAGTAGTAGCAGCCCCGGGGGCTTAGCTGCTCGCCCGCCGCAACCCTGCGTTCATAGATAGCAAGGTTGCGCCCCGGGGTAGCTGCGCCGGGGGGCTTGGCGTGGTGCACCTCAATATCCAGCGTGATGATGTTGCCGTGGCGCTGCAGGTACTCATGCACCGGTTCGTACCAGACAAAGCCGCTGCTGCGCTTGCTGAGCCGTTCGCGGTAGTAGGAGAAGGTGGGGTTGCCCCCGGCGTCAAAGGCGGTGACATACTTCATCATCACCCCGTCCACCGTGGGGCTGAGCGTCTGTTTCAGCTCCAGCAGGCGGGCGACGCTCTTGGGCGGCAGGATATCGTCGGCATCCAGCCAGAGGATATAATCCTGTGTGGCCTTGCTGTAAGAAAAGTTGCGGGCGGCGGAAAAATCGTCCACCCACTGAAAGTCGTATATCTTTTGGGTAAAACGGCGGGCCACCTCTTTGGTTGCGTCGGTGGAGCCGGTGTCTACAATAATAATTTCGTCGGCAACCTCCCCCACGCTTTCAAGGCAGCGGGGCAGGGTGGTTTCCTCGTTTTTCACAATCATACAAAGGCTGATGGTTGGCATAAGGTCACATCCTGAAAAAAGTGTTTATTCCATCCTATTCAGCGGGGCGGCATTTGTTGTAAAACAAAACCCCCGGCCTTTGGCCGGGGGTCAGGCTGTCGAAAAAGTCGCTGGGCCGTAAAATAGTTGCGCTATTTTACTTACTTTGTTGGCTGCACTTGCAAATTTCGGTCACATATATTGGATATGCTCCCTCATTTGCTGCGTTTGCCGCCTCGTCCCCAACGATTTTTCGCCGCCTGCTTGTTTTTTGATACGCTTACCCCCAGCCAAAAGCTGGGGGTAAGCGTTATATATAGGGTTGCAGCGCGGGATAAGGCAGCTTTTGGCTTTCGCTAAATCTCGCTGTCGTGCACGGCGCGGGCGGTGATAGAGCGGTGCACAATCGCCTTGGCCTCGAGGTGCAGCGGGTGCACCTGATAGCCATCCAGCGATGCCCGGTCGGCGAACTCGCTGTACAGGCAGAGGTCGTGGCCGCCGGGGGTGAAGTTGCGGGTGACCTCGGCTTTCAGCAGGCCGTCCACCACGCCCACAAGGCTTTCCAGCTTTTCCTTAATCAGGGCGGCGTTTGCGTCGGCGTTTTCTTCCTTGAGGTTCCAAAAAACAATGTGACGTACCATAATATCGGTTTCCCTCCTATGTTGAGGGCTTTGTGTAAGCCCTTCAGTGATACTTTTGATGCGCTCCTCCGCACGGGAGGCGCGCCTGTTAAACTGTTTGCCAAGCTCCTTGATGTCATTTCCACCCACGCCTCCCGAAAGGGAGGTGACAGTCGAAGTACGCCGTACCCAATTTGGCAAAATTTCAACCCACACCTCCCGAGAGGGAGGCGACACAGCCTTGAGCCTGTCGTGGCCGATGCTGGCAAAGTTTCAATCCACGCCCCTCATAAGGGAGGCTGCTTCTGGTGGTGGGGAGCATCCCACCGATGTACTTTCTATCTATTTCAACCCACGTCCCCGCCAAAGGCTGGAGCGACTACAACGGCAAGCCTTATCCGGCGGCGTCGGGCAGCGGCTGGTTCAGCAGCCGGTCCAAATCGGCCTGATAGAGGGTTTTCAGCGACCGCACCACAAAGCCCGCACCATCCTCGTCGAGGGTGAAGGCGGCGATGCGGGTGGCGACCGGGTCGCCCGAGAGGTCGGGCTCCTGCTCCCCCATCCCCAGGTACACATCAAAGATGATGGAGAGCTCGCTCCCCTGCTGCTGCAGGTTGGTGACCTGTGCCAGCGCGGCGCCGCTCAGCCCCATCGGCCCAAAGCCGTAGCTGTGGCTGCTTTTCACATAGCCCTGCGCCTTTTGCAGGTAATCGGCCTCCAGCTCAAAGTGGCCGGTGAGGAAATCCTCCACCTCGTCGCCGGGTATCAGCAGGCTAAAATCGGTCTGATTGCGGTACCCCTCGGGGATGGGCAGCTTGCCCGGCCCGTCGTAGGCCGCCATCAGGTAGTAGCTGACCCATGCCTCGGGGGGGATATCCTCGGGGGCTTCAAAATCATCCAGCCGGTAGAGAGAGATGGCCATTATGTAGCGGTCGTTGTATTCGGTGAGGTCGGGCTGCTGGGGCTGCGGGCCGGGGTCGGCCGGGGGCTCTTCCCCGCTTTCGGAGCCGCTGCTCTGCGAAAGGCTGTTCCCGGGCTGGCGGGAGGGCAGCTGCCCAAGCTGGCGGTCGGCACAGCCGGGAAGCAGCGATAACACGATCAGTAAAAGGATGGTTTTTGTAACCTTATCCATGCAAACCTCCTATCATTATCCACAACAATTATCCCAAGAGCGGGGTGGGCTGTCAAGTGCCGGCGGCGGGGCCGGGCCGGATAGAAACAACCGCCGCAGAATGGTTGCGGCGGTTGCCCCTCTGTTATTGAATGACGCTGCCCGACTGGCTCTGCCCCTGCCCTGCCGAAACGCCCTCGTAGGCAAACAGGGCGATGCGCTCCAGCTCGTCGAACATGCGGGGGCTTTGGCGCTCAAAGGCGGTCATATCCACATTCACCACCCGGTCCTTGATGACCGCCTGCGTTTTTTTGTAGACCTCGTTTTTCTCCAGCACCGGGATGGTGATGGGGGTGTGGGCCACAATCAGGTCGGGGGTGAGGGCGGCGGCGTCCTCCTTGGGGAACACCCACTGCCCGTAGCCCGAGGCCAGGTTTTTCAGTCCGATGGCCTCCAGCAGGCGGCCCTCCAGCGTGTCGCCGGTGGCAACGGTGTAATCCAGCAAGCGTATCATCACGGTGCCGGGC
>JAEWWW010000101.1 GCA_023396215.1 Bacillota bacterium
AAAGCGTCAACGCGCTGATGCCGCAGGGCCAAAAGTATGGCTCCCACCCCGACGCAGACGCACTGGGGCAGCGGATTATGGCCGAAATCGACCGATTTGCAGCCGCCTACGAGGCGGAATATTCCCCCCTGACCAACCAAAGATATCTGTTGCACGCGCAGGTGGGGTTGGAAAAGGACCTTGGCATCACCTCCGGCGTGCGCATCCCGGTGGGGGATGAGCCCCAAAGCTTTGCCGCCCACCTGAGGCACAGCGCCTCTTACCACCGCTACTTCACCTGCGGCGTGGGGGATATCTTCCCCATCAGCACCGACTGCCTGAAAAATACCGACGCGCTGCTGGATGTGGTTAAGGGTGCGGTGGAATGCGGCGTGAAATACCTTAGCTTCTACGCAGCCGACACCGACCTTGTGCGCATCACCGGCTATCTGGTAAAGCGCAGCGAGATGGAAAAATACCGCAGGCACGAGGCCGTGCTGCAAAACACCACCCAGCTTGGCGCCCCCAACTACGACAACAACCGCCTGGCGGAGCGAAAGGTAAGAATGGTGTGAACAGCGCGCCGGTGAATAAAATCATCCCCTTCAGCACAGTGGATGGCCCGGGCAACAGGACAGCGGTCTTTTTGCAGGGCTGCAACATCGCCTGCGCCTACTGCCACAACCCCGAAACCCAGCAGCTTTGCCGCCACTGCGGCGAGTGTGTGCAGGGCTGCCCCTCCGGGGCGCTGCGTATGCAAAACGGCAGAGTATTGTGGGATAAAAGCCTTTGCATCGGCTGCGACCGCTGCATTCAGGTGTGCCGGTTCAGGGCCTCCCCCAAGGTGGAGTGGATGAGCCCCGGGCAGGCGATGGCAGAGGTGGAAAAAAACCTTCCCTTTATCCGGGGTATCACCGTTTCGGGGGGCGAATGCACCCTCTACCCCGCGTTTTTGACCCGGCTGTTTGAGCTGGCAAAGCAAAAGGGGCTGCACTGCCTGCTGGATAGCAACGGCGAAACCGACTTCTCGCTTCTGCCCGATTTGATGGCGGTTTGCGACGGGGTGATGCTGGACGTAAAGGCATGGGAGCCGGCGGTTTATCAGGCGCTTACCGGCTCGGCAGACAACGCAGTTGTGAAAAAGAACCTGCTCTTCTTAAAAGCGCAGGACAAGCTGGAGGAAATCCGCATTGTCTGCGCAAACGGGGAAACCGACACAGCACAGACCATCGACGGCATAGCGGCGCTGCTGGGCGCGGCGGTCGGCGGCGTCAGGCTCAAGCTCATCGCCTTTCGCAAAGAGGGCGTGCGGGGCAGGCTGTGCGGGATGCAATCTCCCACCCCCGAGGAAATGATGCAGTGGCAGCTTTATGCACAGAAAAAGGGGTTTTCCAACGCTATTTTGTTATAATGTATGGCTTGTGTAGGCCGGCGAAAGCCGATAAAATAAAAAAGCTTGTGTCAATGATTTAGGAGGAAATTTATGAAACAGGTCAAAAAATTGCTCGCCTTGGTAATGGCGGTAATCATGGTAGCGGCGCTGGGCGCCTGCGGAGCCAACAACAACCCGCCCAGCAGCGGCGCACCTTCCTCTTCCAATGGGGAAACCTCTTCTCAGCCCGAGCCGGCTGCAGAGATTAAGGTAGGCCTGATTGCCAACGTGTTTGGCACAGCCAGCTTTAACGACGACGTACTGGCAGGCGTAAAGCAGGCCGAAACCGAGCTGGGCGTTGGCGCCGTCAGCATGGAAGTTCCCGAGGTTGCCGATACCGCCAACGCAATCCGCACCCTGATTGCACAGGGCGTTAACTTCATGGTTATACCTTCTTCCGAGTACAAGGACGGCATGATGGAAGTTGCCGAGGAATCCCCCGAAGTGAAGTTCCTCTATCTGGCCGAGGCGCTGACCGACACCCCCGCAAACGTGATGACCACCGGCTACAAAGAGAACGAAGCCGCTTTCCTTGCAGGCGCGCTGGGCGGCCTGATGACCAAAACCAACAAGATTGGCGCGGTTATGGCAGTGGGCGAGTCCATCCAGTACCGTTATCAGTTCGGCTATATGTCGGGCGCAAAGGCAGTCAACCCCAACGTTGAGGTACAGACCGCCTTCACCAACAGCTATGCGGACGTAAACAAAGGGCAGGAGGTTGCCAAGCTGATGTACGCAAAGGGCTGCGACTATGTGGGCACCTATGCCGGCGCATGCAATCTGGGCGTGTTCAATGCCGCCAAGGAAGCTGGCCCCGATGCATATGTCTTTGGCGCTGCCAACGGCCAGTTTGACAAAATGCCTGAGAAAATCCTTGCATCGGTTGTAAAGCCTGTGAACAAGGCTATCTACGGCATCATCAAAGAGTACAAGGAAGAAGGCAAGTTCGACACCTCCGCTCCCAGACTGATGGGCCTGAAAGAGGCTGGCGTAACCCTGCTCTTCACCGACAATGCCGAGCTTCTCAAGCTGGTTCCCGCCGATAAAATGGATATCATCAAAGACCTTGAAGAGAAGGTGAAATCCGGCGAAATCGTGGTTCCCCAGACAGAAGAAGAGTACAAGGCATTTACCTACAGCTACGCGAAATAAGTATGTGCAAAAGGGGCAATAGAGTGGATTCCAAGCTATTGCCCCCTCTTTTTAGCCTGTCGAACAAGCCGACAGGCCTCACGGCGGGTACCCGGTACCCGCTATGCCCCCCGGTTTTGCGCCGCAAGGTCGGCGCGGGTCGAGGCCGAAATTCGCCGACATGTGCGGCGAATTTTGGAATGCGGGGGGTTCTGCCCCCCGCCACCCCCCGCGCCAGTGGGGGAGTGGGTAACGCGTTGGAAAGGACTGATATAAATGGGTTATATCATTCAACTGGAAAACATCACCAAAAGGTTTCCAGGCATTGTTGCGAACGACCATATCAGCGTCAACATCGAGGACGGTGAAATCCACACCCTGGCAGGAGAAAACGGGGCGGGGAAATCGACGCTGATGAACATCATCTACGGTTTGTATCAGCCGGACGAGGGCGTCATCAAAATAAACGGCACACCGGTGCAGTTTGCCAGCTCTAAGGAATCGATTGCAGCCAAAATCGGCATGGTGCATCAGCACTTTATGCTGGTGCCCAAGCTTACCGTAACCGAAAACATCATCGCCGGGCAGGAGATTGGCTCCAAGCTGAAAATCGACCGTGCCAGGGCTGAAAAAAAGATTGCCGAGCTCTCAGAGCAGTTCGGCCTCAAGATCGACCCCCACGAAAAGGTGGTCAACCTTTCGGTCACCGAGCAGCAGCGGGTGGAGATTCTCAAGGTGCTTTACCGTGAAGCGCAGATTTTGATTTTCGACGAACCCACCGCCGTGCTCACCCCGCAGGAGATAGACGAGTTTTGCGACATCCTGCTGAACCTTAAAAAGAGCGGAAAAACCATCATCTTTATCAGCCACAAGCTGGCCGAGGTGATGAAGATTTCTGATAACATAACGGTCATACGCCACGGCAAGGTGGTGGGTACCGTCAAAAAGGAAGAAACCTCCCCCGAAGAGATTACCCGCATGATGGTGGGCCGCGACGTCGACCTGAGCAGGCGGGAACGCCAGCCCTACCCCAATCCCCACAAAATCCTCGAGGTGAAGGACCTCAGCTTCACGGTGGATAAAACGGTGAAGAAACTGAATAATGTTTCGCTGACGCTGCAGGCGGGCGAGATACTGGGGGTCGCCGGCGTGGACGGCAACGGCCAGCAGGAGCTGGTGGGCGCCATCTGCGGCAGCATCACCCCGGACAGCGGCCAGGTTTACTTCAACGGCAAGGATATCAGCCGCGAAAGCATCCGCGCCCGCAAGGATATGGGCATCGGCTATGTGCCGGAGGACCGCCATAAGGACGGTCTGGTTTTGGGGTACAGCATTGCGGAAAACCTCATCTTGGGCCGGCACTACCACGACCGGTTCGCCAAAAAGAAAAAGTGGCTCAACTTTAAAGAGATGCACCAAAACGCCCAGAAGCTGCAGAAGGATTTTGATATCCGCTGCGCCGGCGTGGACGTAACGGCGGGCACCCTCTCGGGCGGCAACCAGCAGAAGGTGGTCATTGCCCGCGAAGCCAGCCGCGACCCCGACCTCTTCATCGCGGTGCAGCCCACCCGCGGCCTAGACGTAGGCGCCGAGGAGTTTGTGCACAACACCATCTATGAGCAGAGAAACAAGGGCAAAGCGGTGCTGCTGGTTTCCTTCGAGCTGGATGAGATCCTCTCGGTCAGCGACCGGATTGCGGTTATGTATAAGGGCGAAATCGTCGGCATTGTGGATGCGCAGGGCGTTACCCGCCAGCAGCTTGGCGAAATGATGCTGGGCTCGGTGAAAAGAAAGGAAGGCAAGGCGGAATGAATAAAAAGCTTCAGGACATCGGTCTTAATTTCCTGATTTCACTGATATCGCTGGTGATGGCGCTGCTCATTGGCGCGGCCATTATGATGGCCTTTGGCACCAGCCCCATAGCGGCCTACAAGGCGCTGCTGCAAGGCGCTTTCGGCACCCCGGCGGCGGTGACGATAACCCTCACCAAGGCTGTGCCCACCATCCTCACCGGTCTTGCGGTGGCGCTGGCCTTTAAGTGCACCGTGTTCAACATCGGCGCCGAAGGGCAGCTGCTGATGGGCGCTCTCTTTGCCGGTATCGCCGGTGTGTATATCGACTTTTTGCCGCAGGTGCTCCATGTGCCGGTGCTATTGGCCGCCGCCATGCTGGGCGGTATGATCTGGGCCTTCTTCCCGGCATTCCTCAAGCAGAAGGCCAACATCAACGTGGTCATCAGCACCATTATGTTCAACTACATCGGGCAGTATCTGGTGCAGTACCTCATCCTCGGCCCCCTCAAGGGGGAGGGCGCGGCCTCTGCCACCAAGGATATTCAGCTCACAGCGCGGCTGCCCAGACTGCTCCCTAAGCCCTATGTGCTTAATCTGGGCATCGTCGTCGCCATTTTGGCCATTGTGGCGGTCTATATCCTGCTGGATAAAACCTCCACCGGCTACGAGATGAAGGCGGTGGGCCTCAACGCCCACGCGGCCCGCACCAACGGCATCAACGTGGAGCGCAACATGTTCCTCGCGCTGGTGCTCAGCGGCGCGCTGGCGGGGCTGGCGGGCGGCATCGAGGTTTCGGGCAGCCTGAACAAGGTGGTCAACGGCTTTTCGCCGGGCTACGGCTTTAACGGTATACCGGTGGCGCTCATGGCCCGCAACAACCCCTTCGCCATCTTTTTGTCGGCGCTGCTGATGGGCACCATGCGCAGCGGCTCGCTGATGATGCAGTCCAGCGTGGGCATCTCCAAAAACATGGTGGATATCATTCAGGGCCTGATTATCGTGTTCCTCTGCGCTGAAAACGTCATCCGTTACTATATCAAAAATGCCGGTATAGGAGGAAGAAAGCATGCCTAATTTCTTTTTATATATCCTATCCACAACGCTGCGCATGGGCACCCCCATCGCGCTGACGGCTCTGGGCGGGCTGACCTCCGAACGCTCCGGCGTGGTCAACATCGGTCTGGAGGGCATTATGCTGGCCAGCGCCTTTGGCGCGGTGGTCGGTTCCTATGTGTCGGGCAGCGCCTGGATTGGCGTACTGTTCGCGGTGGTTCTGGGCGTCCTGATTTCGGCGGTGCACTCGGTGATTTCGGTCACCTGGGGCGGCAACCAGTCGGTCAGCTCGATGGCGCTGGTGCTGCTGGCAACAGGCTTCAGCGGCGTTGGCCTCAAGGCCTTTTTTGGCCAGCAGGGCAGCTCGCCGCAGGTCGCCAACCTCTCTAAATCGCCCATCTTCTCGGGCATTCCGCTGGTGGGCAACTTTTTGGCCGACCTTTCACCCTTTGTTTATATCGGCTTTGCCGCGCTGCTTGGCGTGCATCTTATGTTTAAATATACCCCCCTTGGGCTGCGCATCATTATGGTGGGCGAAGACCCCAAGGCCGCCGAAACGACGGGGCTTTCGGTGCATAAAATCCGCTACCTGTGCATCCTGCTTTCGGGCGCGCTGGGCGGCTTGGGCGGCGCTTTCCTATCCCTCGGTCAGATGAACCTCTTTCAGGAGGGCATGGTAGCAGGGCGTGGCTATCTGGCATTGGGCGCGGTCATCATGGGCAAATGGTCGCCCATCGGGGCCTTTGCGTCGGCAATGTTCTTCGGGCTGTTTGACGCGCTGCAGCTCTATGTGCAGACCATCCCGGGCAATCCGCTGCCCAGCGAGTTCATCCAGATGATGCCCTATGTGTTCAGCCTCATTGTGCTGGCCATCAGCCTGAAGAAGGGCGTCGGCACCGGCATTGCCGCAAGCGGAAAGCCCTATACCAAGTATGTACAGCAGCGGTAACCAACGGGAGAGAATGGCGTAAAAGCCGCGCTGTTCTGTCATGTGCCAATCGCCCCTCGCCCACGGCGGGAACCGCGTATTGGCACACAAACAGGCCACTGCTTTTTATGGCCTGTTTGTACCGGAATATAAGTGAAAGGAATGGTCTTTAAAAATGAGCCAAAGACCGAATATCATATTCATACAAAATGATCATCAGGCATACTACCGTTGGGGGTGGGACGGCGGCCCCAAGCCGATGCGCCCCAACTTTGACCGTCTGGCGGCAGAGGGCGCTGCCTTTACCAAGGCCTACTGCGCCACCCCCCTGTGCGGCCCCACCAGAAGAACGATGCTCACCGGCCTCTATGCCCATACCCACGGCCAGTATCACAACTACACCGACCCCGAGTACACCCACGAGGTCTACCTCCAGACGCTGAAGGACGCGGGCTACCGCAGCTACTACTTCGGCAAATGGCACGCAGGCCCCGGCGCGGCCAAGGAGCACGGGGCGGAGGGCTTCTCCTACACCGACTACAGCAACCCCTACACCAAGCCGGAGTACAAGGAGTATCTCGAGCGCTACCAGCTGCCTCAGGCAGTGCACCACATTGAGGGCTACTATGATATCCCCGAAATCAGCACCCGCGGCGACTGGGCCAAGTGCGCGGTGGGCGTGGATTACCAGTGCGAGGCCAACTGGTGCGGCGAGCACGCCATCGGCGTGACCACCACCCCCAAGGAAACCCACGAGTCCTTCTTCCTTGCGACGCTGGCCTGCGAGCAGCTTGAGAAGCTGGCGGCGGAAAAATCCGGCCAGCCCTTCTCGCTGCGCCTAGACTTCTGGGGCCCGCATCAGCCCCACTTCCCCACGCAGGAGTTCCTCGACCTTTACAAAGATTTTGAGATTGAGCCCTACGGCAGCTATGCCAGCGACCTGCAGGGCAAGCCCTCCACCTACTTCCGCGAGCGCAGCTCCCCCTTCGGAAAGGACGACAATCTGGTCATCCCAAGCCCTGTGAAATGGGAAGAGTGGCAGGAGATCGTGCGCTACTGCTTCGCCCATATTACCATGGTGGACGCTGCGGGCGGCATGGTGCTGGATAAGCTGCGTGAGCTGGGTCTGGATAAAAACACCATCATTGTTTGGACCACCGACCACGGCGACGCGCTGGCCAGCCACGGCGGCCACTTCGATAAAGGCTCCTTCCTCTCCGAGGAGGTCATGCGCATCCCCTTCGCCATGAAGTGGGATGGGGTTATCCCCGCTGGGCAGGTGCGGGATGAGTTTATCTGCACCGTCGACTTCCCGGTAACGCTGCTGGATGCCGCCGGCCTTTCCTACACCAAGAACCCGGTGCACGGGCGCAGCCTGCTGCCGCTGGTCTGCGGAAAATCCACCGGCTGGCGTGAGGACCTCATGTGCGAAACCCACGGCCACGGCTATGGGCAGGACCTCCAAAGCCGTCTGCTGGTTTACCGCAACTGGAAGTATGTGGCCACCATGGGCGAAAAGCACGAGCTTTACGACCTTGAGAACGACCCCTTCGAGCTGAAAAACCTCATTGACGACCCGCAGTACAGTGCGGTGCTGGAGGATATGCGCGCCCGCCTCAAGAGATGGCAGCGCGATACCGGCGACCATTTTGAGGTATTATAAGGCGATTTTATGTTGAAAAATCGGTGTATTTTGCAACACCGATTGACACCGGCCATATTTCCGGCTAGATTAAAAGAGAGGGGCCCTTTGTGATGGAGCATAGTACCGCCGAGCGGCTGCTGGAAGCCGCCATGGCAGCGAGGGAGAAAGCCTACTCGCCTCTCTCGGGCTTTTGCGTCGGGGCGGCGCTGCTGACCGCCGACGGCAAAATCTACGAGGGCTGCAATATCGAGGTTTCGGGCATGACGGCAAGTTGCTGTGCCGAGCGTTCCGCCATGTTTCAGGCGGTGGTCGCGGGCGAGCGGAACTTTACCGCCATTGCCATTGTGGGCAGCAAGGCGGGCGAACCGGTTACGGCAAGCTGCGCGCCCTGCGGCGTCTGCCGGCAGGTGCTGGCAGAGTTCTGCAATCTGGAGCATTTCGAGATTGTCTTAACCGACCAAACCCAAAAGGCGGGGTACAGGGTTTACACCCTGCAGCAATTGCTGCCCCTCGCCTTTCGCAGAAAAGACCTCTAAAAGCGCGGTAAGCGGGGGGCTGTTTGAAGCATCGGCAGACAGATGGTTTTCAAACGGCCCCTGCTTGGGCGCTGTGGGATTATATCAAAGGGGGCAAATGCTTTCATGAGAATGTATGATATTATTATGAAAAAGCGGGGCGGAGAAGCGCTCAGCGACGCGGAGATAGCCTTTTTTATCAGCGGCTACACCATGGGGGAAATCCCCGATTATCAGGTGTCGGCTCTGCTGATGGCCATCTACTTTCAGGGGATGAACGCCCACGAAACCGCTTATATGACCGACTGCATGGCCCGTTCGGGCGATATGATTGACCTTTCTGCCATCAAAGGCATTAAGGTGGATAAGCACAGCACCGGCGGGGTGGGGGATAAAACCACCATGGTCATCGGGCCGATTGTGGCGGCCTGCGGCGTGCCAGTGGCAAAGATGTCGGGCCGGGGGCTGGGCCACACCGGCGGCACGCTGGATAAGCTGGAGTCTATCCCCGGTTTTTCCACCGGCATCTCCACCGAGGCCTTCTTTGAATCGGTGAACAAAATCGGGCTGAGTGTGGTGGGGCAGACCGGCAACCTTGCCCCCGCCGACAAAAAGCTGTACGCGCTGCGTGATGTGACCGCCACGGTGGATAACCTTTCGCTGATTGCGGCCAGCATCATGAGCAAAAAGATTGCCGCCGGGGCCGATAAGATTTTGCTGGATGTAAAAACCGGCAGTGGCGCCTTTATGAAAACGCTGGACGACAGCATCGCGCTGGCGCAGGAGATGGTGTCCATCGGCAGCCATATGGGCCGCGAAACAGCCGCCCTCATCACCGATATGGACCGCCCGCTGGGCCGCGCCATCGGCAACTCGCTGGAGGTCATCGAGGCGGTGGATACGCTGCACGGCCATGGCCCTGCCGATTTCACCGAGGTCTGCCATGCGCTGGCCGCCAATATGCTCTACCTTGCCGACAAGGGAGATCTTGAGGCCTGCACAGCCATGGCAAAAGAGGCCATCGCCAGCGGCAAGGCCTTTGAGAAGTTTAAAGAGATGGTGGCCGCTCAGGGCGGCGACGCAGCGGTTATCGAGGATACCTCCCGCTTTACCCGCGCCGGGATTTCCTACGAGCTGAAAGCGGAGCAGGACGGCTATATCGAGGCGATGCAGACCGAAAAATGCGGCCTTGCCTCGGTGGTGCTGGGGGCCGGGCGTGCCTCCAAGGAGGATAAAATCGACTACAGCGCGGGCATCCTGCTGCAAAAGAAGATAGGCGACCGGGTGGAAAAAGGCCAGACACTGGCGGTGCTCTGCACCAACCGGCAGGAGAAGGTGGAGGAAGCGGCGGCGATGCTGCGGGACGCCATCCGCATCGGCGCAAACCAGCCGCAGCAAACGCCCCTGATTCACGCCCGCATCACGGTCGGCGGCGTGGAACGTTATTGAAAATCTATTTCCCCACAGTGAAAGCCACCGGCCTTTTGGCCGGTGGCTTTCTAAGTATGGGCTGCCGCCTGTCGAAACAGGCCGGGGGATAAAAACAGGTTGTTCCTATGTCTCGAGTGGAAAAGCGGTTGGATTTGCCCGCCTGACGGCACGGAGCAGGGGGATAGAGGCTGCCGATACCGGCACAAATCTGCTTAAGAATAGGCCACCGTTACAAACTTGACGGCGTAAAGGTCGCACATGATGGTTGTTCTGGTGTTGTTATCCAACAAAACGAAGTAGTTGACCCCAACGTCGATGAGCATGCCGGTTTTTTCAACATACTGGTTGCTGCCCACCACAAACTCCGCCTTAATGTTTTGGCCGATGACGCTGGCCAGATAACCGGGGATGTAATAG
>JAEWWW010000092.1 GCA_023396215.1 Bacillota bacterium
GGGCGACCTGCGGTCGCCCGCCACAGGCGCAGGGTTAGCGCAGCGGGCGCGGGCGGTCAAAGGCCGCCCCTACAAGGGTTGCGGGACGCCCACATCGCCCCGTAAATTACCCCGCCACCGCCCCTACGGGTTTGCAGGGGAGGATAGCCGCCCGCGCGCCCTATTTTTAGACAAAGCAAAGCGCCCCTATCCCGGCAGGGCGTTTACCCGTGGCATAAAGGCGCTGAAAGGTTATTTCCCGGGGCATACGGCGTGGGGCTGGTGGGCCTGCATCGCCACAGCGAGTGCAGTCATCTGCTGCGGGTTGTGGGGCGGGGCCTCCAGCAGCGGTAAATCCTGCTGCTTGTAGCGGGGAGGCATCCGGTAGGGATTGAGCACCCAAAGAGGCACCACCGGCAGCTCCTGCGCCATACAGAGCAGGTCGTCCTCGCTCAGCTGGGGGAAGACGGTGGTGCGCACCTGAAAATTTGCCCCATGGGCCAGCAACAGGTCGATGGTCTGCCGGGTGGCGGCGGGGTCGGCCCCAACACCCGCAATCTGGGGGTAGCGGGTGGCGGGGGCTTTGTAGTCAACGGCGTAGTAGTCACACAGCCCCTCTTGCAGCAGGCGGGCCACCACCTGAGGGCGGCCGCCGTTGGTATCCAGCTTCACCTTGTAGCCCAGCCCGCGCACCCGCCGGATGAAATCCTCCAGCCCGGGCTGCAGGGTGGGTTCGCCGCCGGTGATGACCAGCCCCTCCAGCAGGCCGGCGCGCTTTTCGAGAAAGCGCCAGGCCTCGTCGCTCTGCAGCAGCTGGTGGGCGCCGTCTATCAGGCTGCGGTTGTGGCAATAGAAGCAGTCGTAATTGCAGCCGGGCACAAACCAGACGGCGGCAATGCTGCCGGGGTAATCGACCAACGAGCTTTTTACAAGTCCCGCGCAGTGCAAAAAAGACCATTCCTTTCACTTGCGTTTCGGCACAAGCAGACCATAAAGGGGAATGGTCTTTTTGTGCATCAATCCGCGGTTCTCGCCGTAAGCGAGGAGCAATTGGCAGATGAGGGTTTAGCGTGATTTTTCACGCTAAACCCTCGCGAATCTTCTTAAGTTTCAACGGGAGGCTGGAGCTACACCGCCACGGTTTCTTTAATCACATACTTTTTGCGTTCGTTGTATTCCTCGCGCTTGCCCTTGTTAAAGTTCTGCACCGGGCGCAGGTAACCTACCACGCGGGTCCACACCTCGGCTTCGGCGCCGCAGGTGGGGCATTCAAAATGCTCGCCCGAGATATAGCCGTGGTCGTTGCAGACCGAGAAGGTGGGGGTCAGCGAGATATAGGGCAGCTTGTAGTTGGTAAAGGCTTTTTGAATGAGCTGTTTGGCAACCTCGATGTCGTTCACCTGCTCGCCCAGATAGAGGTGCAGCACGGTGCCGCCGGTGTAAAGCGACTGCAGCTCATCCTGCAGGTCGAGGGTTTCAAAGATATCGTCGGTGTAGCCCACCGGCAACTGAGAGGAGTTGGTGTAGTAAGGCACCTTGTCGCCAGCGGTGATGATATCGGGGAACTTCTCGGAATCCTTCTTGGCCAGACGGTAGCTGGTGCCCTCGGCGGGGGTGGCCTCCAGGTTGTAGTAGTGGCCGGTTTCGTCCTGAATTTCCTTCATCAGGTCGCGCAGGTAGTTCAGGGTGCGCAGGGCAAACTCCTGCCCCTCGGGGGTGGTCAGGTCGTGGCCCTCGCCCATCAGGTTGAGGCAGGCCTCGTTCATCCCCACCAGGCCGATGGTATTAAAGTGGTTGTACCAGTAGGAGCCTGTTCTGGCCTTTACGTCCTGCAGATAGTTGCGGGCGTAGGGGTACAGCCCTTTCTCGGTCTGCTCCTCCACCACCTTGCGCTTAATCTCAAGGCTGTTTTTGGCGATGTTTACAAGGTTCCAAAGGCGCATGCGGAACTCCGACTCGCTCTTGGAGATATAGGCCAGACGGGGCAGGTTGAGGGTGACCACGCCAATCGAGCCGGTCAGGGGGTTGGAGCCAAACAGCCCGCCGCCCCGTTTGCGCAGTTCCTTGGTGTCAAGGCGCAGGCGGCAGCACATCGAAAGGGCGTCCTCGGGGCTCAGGTCAGAGTTGACATAGTTGGAGAAATAGGGGATGCCGTAGCGGCAGGTAATCTCCATAAACTTGTTGGTGACAGGGCTTTCCCAGTCAAAGTCTTTGGTTACGTTGATGGTGGGGATGGGGAAGGTGAACACCCGGCCCTTGCTGTCGCCCTCCATCATCACATCGCAGAAGGCGGTGTTGAGCAGGTCCATCTCGGCCTGAAACTCGCCGTAGGTTTCGTCCATAATCCTGCCGCCCCAAATGACGTTCTGGTCGCGCAGCGTTCTGGGGGGCACGATATCAAAGGTCAGGTTGGAAAAAGGGCACTGGAAGCCCACGCGGGTGGGCACGTTCAGGTTGAAGATAAACTCCTGTAGCGCCTGCTTGACCGTCCTGTAGTCCAGCTTGTCGTAGCGGATAAAGGGGGCGCAGTAGGTGTCAAAGGAGGACCATGCCTGCGCGCCGGCACTTTCGCCCTGTGTGGTGAAGGTGGAGTTTACAATCTGCCCAAGGAAGGAGCGCAGATGCTTTGCGGGGCGGGATTCCACCTTGCCCGGCACCCCGCCGAAGCCGTTCATCAGCAGCTGGCGAAGGTCCCACCCGGCGCAGTAGGGGCCGAAGAAGCCCATGTCGTGAATATGAATTTCACCCGACTGGTGGGCGTCGCGCACCTCCTGGGGGTAAATCTCATGCAGCCAATAGTTTTTGGTAAAAGCTTCGCGCACATAGTTATTCAGACCGTTGATGGATTTTTGGGTATTGGCGTTTTCGTTAATCTTCCAATCCAAATCATCAAGGTAGTCGGTAAACATATTGATGGTGGCGCCGATGAGCGCGTTGGATTCACGGGCCGAGCGGCGCTTTTCACGGTAGAGGATGTAAGCCTTGGCCGTCTTGGCGTGGCCCTGCTCAATCAGTACCTTTTCCACCATATCCTGAATGCTTTCAACGTCGGCAACCCCGTCGGGATATTTCTTCGCCGCCATCTCCAGCACTTGGTCGGTCAGATGCTCCGAAAGGGCAAAATCCTCGCCGCCTACCGCGTTGGCGGCCTTAAAAATAGCCCATACAATCTTTTCCTTTTGGAAGGGAACGATAGAACCGTCCCGCTTAATCATTTTCTTCAGCATCTGTTATCCTCCTCGATGTTTAAATAAGGGTTTTTTGGTTGGATGAAACCCCGAAATCCTGTGATGGTTGCGGCATTTGGGCGGCCTCAACCGGTGTGAAAGCCGGATTTGCGGATGATGGTTACAACTTTCCTATAAGGCAACAGGCACAATATATTGTGCCTGCAATAAATGGGGTACGCTATATATATTACCTGCAACCCGAAGGAAAGTCAATACTAAAAAAACTTTTATGAGGTGCGAAGTTGCGGGAAGGCAGGCAGGCGGTGCAGCCGGTAAAAAAGCTCCTCCAAACGGTCTTTGTGCCGGGCCAGACAGTCGATGATAACCGGGTCAAAGTGGCTGCCGCTGCCCTCCAGCAGCGTTTTAAAGGATTCCTCAAAGGAAAAAGCCTCTTTGTACACCCGCGTGCTGGTCAGTGCGTCAAAAACGTCGGCCACCGCCACCACTCGGGCGCTCAGGGGTATCTGCTCACCCGCGAGGCCATAGGGGTAGCCGCTGCCGGCCCACCGCTCGTGGTGGCTTTCGGCAATCTCGATGCCAATGGCAAACATATCGGGCTGCTGCTCGGCGACGGCGGCCTCAGCCGCCCTGAGCACGTCGGCCCCATAGATGGGGTGCAGCTTCATCTCGGCAAACTCTTCGGGGGTCAGCTTGCCCGGTTTGCGCAGCACGGCGTCGCGCACCCCCACCTTGCCGATGTCGTGCATCGGGCTGAAGCGCTCGATGCTGCGCACCAGCCGGAAGTTTAGCTGCTCGGGGTATATCCCTTCCTCCATCAGCAGCGACGCAATCAAGCGGGTATACTGCTTCATCCGCTCAAGGTGGTCGCCGGTTTCTTCGTCGCGTGCCTCAGCAAGCTTGGCAAGGGCCAGCACGCTGCTGTAGTGCAGCCGGTCGATAAACAGGTTTTTATTCAGGCTGATGGCGATGCTGTTGGCCAGAATGCGCAGAAAGGCGATATGCTCCTGCCGGTAGATGCCCGGCACCACGCTGGAGAAAAAGATGATGCCCACCGGCTGCCGGTTGAGCAGCAGCGGCAGCGTGATGGAGGCGCGCACCCCCGCGTCCAGCAAAATCTGGTTGTAGTCGCTGGCCGGCCGTTTGGTATACCGCTCAAGGTCGTCGATGATGCGGGGCTCGCCCTTTGCCAGAATGTTGCCCATGCTGGTTTCGCCCAGCCGGGCGGTGAGGCCCACCAAACGCTGCACCAGCCCCTCCAGTGCGCCGCCCGAGATGCCGAAGGTGGCCTCCAGCGTTTCGCCGTCCTCCTGCAGCAGGGCGATGCCGATGTGGGAGTAGGGGATGAAGGTGGAGAAGGTTTCGTATATGTATTGCAGGATGCCGTCAAAGGTGTTGACGCTGTTGACGTTTTCCATCAGATGCATCAGCTGGTCGGTGTTCTCCAGGCTGCGGTTAATCTGCCCGACTACCGGCAGCAGGGGGCTTTCGGCCTTCAGGCCTGCGCCCACCTTCTTTTTCAGCACCGGGCTGTCGCTCAACTCCTCCAACAGCCTGCCGGCGGGCTGAATAAACCGCTTGCGCAGCCTGCGCAGGCCTGCCAGCATCGCGGCGAAGCAAGCAAATGAAAACGCCGCCGTCAGCACACCGAGGTCGCGGTATGCGCCCCACAAGGCCAGCGTCGTGTAGCCGGACGCCATACCGGCCGCCAAAAGCGCCACAACGCCCTGATAATGCAGAGCAACAGATTTTTGTAATGGGGAAAGGTAAGGTTTCATAGCAGGTTCGTCTCTCCTCGGTTGTCTATATTTATACCATGTCCGCAGAGGGCGCGGGCATCAAAATAATGGCAGAATAACCGTAAAACGGTTATTCTACCCTGAACAGGCTGTATCAAGGATGCGGGCATACCCCCCAAGGGGCCGGCAGCTGAAAGCAGATGCCGCCATTATTCACTATCGGCAGTTTTATGCCGCGATACAGCACCGGGAGAAGATTTTGCGCCGGGGGGCGTCTGTATCTCCCGGCGCAATCCTTACCTGAAGGGGTTATTCGGGCAGTGTGAGAGCGGCTCCCGCCTGCCGGATGCAGGCCTCCAACTGGGCGGCAGAGCAGGGCGGGGCGGGCAGCGGCTGCAGCAGCCCCTGCTCTACCAACGCCTCGTAGAGACCCAGCACGGCGGGGCGCTCAAGACCGGTCTGCTCCAGCAGCGCCCGGTCAGAGAAAACCTCCAGAGGCGGGGCCTTTTGCAGCACCCTGCCCTGATGAAAGACAGCCACCTCGTCGGCCCAAAGCAGCGCACGCCGGGCGTCATGGGTGGATACAATCACCGTGACACCCTGGCTGCTGAGCTGGTCGATGAGCGCGTCCACCATGCGGGCGTGGGGCGGGTCGAGGGCGGCGGCGGGCTCGTCCAGCATCACCACGTCGGGCTGCATCACCAGTATGTCGGCGATGGCCACCGCCTTTTTCTGCCCGCCGCTTAAGAAATGCACCGGCTTTTCGGTCAGCTCCCCGAGGCGCAGCCGCTCGACGACTGCCTGCACCCGCCGGTGCACCTCCGCTTCATCAAGGCCCATGTTCATCGGCCCAAAGGAGATTTCACCGTAAACGTCGGCGCTGAAAAGCTGGTTGTCGGGGTCCTGAAAGACAATACCCACCCGCTGGCGCAGCGCCAGCAGCCCCTTGGGGGAGTCGTCCACCGGGCTGCCGTCAAACCAGACGGCCCCCTGCTGCGGCCGCAGCACCCCGTTGAGGCAGAGGAAGAAGGTGGATTTGCCCGAGCCGTTGGCCCCCATCACCGCGAGGCGCTCTCCCCGGCGCACCCTGAGGTCAACCCCTTTCAGGGCGTGGGTGCCGTCCTCATAGCGGTAGTGCAGGTCCCGGGTTTCTAAAATGATATCCTTCATAACAGTCCTCCACGCAGCCACAAGGGCTCTCCGCTTAGCTTGCAGCAGGCCGCAAGAGTGGCCAACAGCAGCAGAGCCGCCGTTACAGCCGCTTTTTCGCCTGTGCTCGCGGGGGCCTTGCGGCTCAGCACCCGCAGCTGCCCGTCATAGCAGCGGCACTGCATGGCGGTATATAGCTGCGACGAGCGCAGCAGCGCCCTTTGCAGCAGCACCGCAATCAGCGCCGCGGCCGCGCGCAGGGCGGTTTTAAAGTTCCGGTTGCTCAGGCGGCATTTCTGCGCGGTGTGCAGGGCGGTGGCGGTATCCAGCAGTATAAAGATGAAACGGTAGGTCAAAAACAGCAGCTCGGTGAGCAGCGCGGGGCAGTGCAGCCTGCGCAGCAGCCCGGGCAGCTCGGTCATGGGGGTGGTGAGCGCAAACAGGTAGAGGCAGGCCGCCGACGCAAGGGCGGTCAGCAGCAGGGTGAAGCCATAGAGCAGCGCCGCCCGGTCGGTGGTAATCCAAAAAACCCCCAGCCGCAGGGCTGGCTGGCCGGAGGGCTGCCGGGTAAGGCGCAGCACAACGGCGGCGGTGCTGGGCAGCAAAAAGGCAAAGGGCAACGCCATCAGGCCGCAATAGCGGCGAAAAGCCACCCTGCCGTAAAAAACGGCAAGGCAGCTTATCAGCGCCAGTATCAGCACCGAGAAAATCACCGACCGGGCCCAAACGCACAGCAGCAGCGTACCCACCGAAAAGGCTGCTTTCAGCTCGGTGCTTTTATGCCGCAGGGGCGAAGAATAGGCAAGCTTGTCAATGACCATCATAGGGGCTTAGCCCTCGCGGGGAGCATATTTTTTTCTGCAAATCAGGTAGCCGAAGCCGTAGCCGATTACCCCGGCGCCCAAGGCGGCCTGCAGGCTGAAGAGCAGGCTTTCGGTTTCGCCGCCCGGGGGCTCCATCAGGCTCTCGGCCCATGGCTCATAGTCGGGGGCAAGCTCGCCGATGATGCCCTCGGCTTCGCCGTCGGCGCCGCCAAATTCAGAATCGCGGATAAACACAAGGGGCAGTACCGCAATCAGTACGCAAACCAGCAGGATAATCACAATATTTTTCATGGCAGAGCTCATATTTTCACAGCCTCCTTGTCAAAACCAAGCGATGCAAGCTCGGGCTTTGCGTAGCTCTCAAGCCCGATGATAACCGCCACCGTCAAAAGCCCCTCTATCACCGCCAGCGGAATTTGTGTAACAGCAAAGATCCCGGCAAACTTCACAAAGGCTTCGCCGACGCTGCCGCTGTTGTGGGCCAGCGAAAGCTGCAGGCTGGTGATGCAGTAGGTGCTCAGGTTGCCCAGCGACGCCGCCAAAAACACGGCGATTTTTTTGGAAAGCCCGGCCTTCAGAGCAAGCTTGTAAATCCCAAAGGAGATGTAAGGCCCCACAATCGCCATCGAGAAGGTGTTGGCGCCCAGTGTGGTCAGCCCGCCGTGGGCCAGCAGGATAGCTTGGAACAGCAGCACCAGCAGACCCGGCACCGCCATCGCCGCAGGCCCAAAGAGGATTGCGCCCAGACCGGTGCCGGTGGGGTGCGAGCTGCTGCCGGTAACCGAGGGGATTTTCAGCGCCGACAGCACAAAGGCATAGGCCCCCACCATGGCGAAGAGCAGCAGCGTCCTGCGGTCTTTTTCCACCGTTTTGCGGATAGAGGAGAGGCCCGCCACCACAAAGGGGATGCAAAGAGCGCCCCATGCGATGCTGTGCCCCAGCGGCAGGTAGCCCTCCATAATGTGCATCGCGCCCGCCGTCACCGGCATAATGCCGGTGGCGATTGCGGTGGCCATGGCCGCTATCATCCAGAGCCTTTCTTCTTTGAACATGTTTTAGCCTCCTTTTATCATCCGGCTGCAGCGCCATAGACCTTGCGTCCCCGGCCTTTGCAGCGGTAAGGTACAACCACAGGTTCCTGCGCTGCCGGGCGGCCGGGGTATCAAAAAAAGCCGCCTCTGTATGCGACAGAAGCGGCCTAGAAGGCCATCGTTTCTACCCAACGCCAAAGCCGGGCAGGGCAAAGCCGCCTGCCGGTGGGTGGGGTAAAGGCACGTTCCGTCGCTCGCAGAACTTGGTCAGGCGACCCCTTGGGAGAACCCAAAGGCTGCCTGTTTGCGCGTTTCGTTCAAGCAGGTATTCCGGCTCAAGCTTCAAGCGGCGGCATCTGCCTTCCCGGTTGCCCAGTGGCTTGTTTAATGCTGCCTAAACTTTTACGGCGGCGGGACCGCGTGGGATTTTCACCCAACTTCCCTGTACCCCTCAGTGCTTATAAGAGGGGACTTGACGAATCTATTCAATTGAAATGCATGTATACTACCCGCTATTGTAACGGCTGACTATGGGAATGTCAACCACCCTGCGCCAGCGCTGGCCGGAGCGGCTAAACAAACCGCTCCAGCAGCGTGCAAAGCTCCTCTTGGGTGTAAACGGCGTAATCGGCAACCCGCAGCACCGCAGGGGCGATGGGGCGCACCCCGCCAAAGCCGATGCCCACCGCCGCGGCTTCAATCATGCCCGCGTCGTTGTCGCCGTCGCCCACCGCCACCACCGGGCGGTCAAACCGCCGCACCAGCGCCTTTTTATCCAAAAAGGTTTTTACCCCGGCTACCCGCCCGTCCTCCAGCCGTGCCGCCGAGCAGTAGCACCGCCCCTGCATGCCCAGCCTTTCGGCCAGCGCCTCCACCCACAGGTCAAGGTTGCCGGTGGCAATCCAGCAGCGCTGCCGGTGGCGGGCTATAAAGCTTACCACCTGCCGGTTCAGCGGAAGCTGCGCCGCCAGACTGCGCACCCGGGCCACCGGCAGGTGGGCGAGCAGCGCCACCCTTGCGGCAAAGCTTTGCTCAAAGGGGATCTGCCCCATCATAGCCTGCTCGGTCAGGGCCTGCATCTGGGGGCAGCAGCCTGTCTTTTGGGCGACAAAGGGCAGCAGCTCCGCTTTGGTGACGGTGCTGTCCAAATCAAACAGAAAAACCGGTTGCTCCACCGCGGCGTTCCCCCTCCATATAACGCGTGGCGGCTGGCTGGCTGCCCGCCACAGGATTTTATCACAGCTTCATTATAATCGGTTTGCCTGAAAAGACAAAGTGTTTTTAAGGGCGCGGCGCTGTGGGCGGTAAAATAAAGCGCCCCGGCAATTGCAACAACGCCCCCGCTGTGCTACACTATAAAGGCAACACCGCACCATTCACGGCTACCGCCTTAAGCGCTCTGTCCCTTGCAGATTTTCCGTAATCTTTCACAAAAATCCTCGTGAATACACCCAGTATTCCCTGCGGTTTTTGTTTTATCTGACGAAAAATCTGCCGATGCGCCAGAGCACTTAGAATTGTGCGATATTGCCTAAAAAATAAATATCGCCGTACGGTTTTGAGAGGCATGTGAGCAATCGATATTATTTTCGGTTTCCCACCGGCTCTCTGAGGGAAGCGGGTGAAAATCCCGCACAACAGCCATTACTGTGATGGAGGACGAGAAAGCACAAGCCATTGGGCACTGCCCCGAGAAGGCGCTTTCGAGGAAGATGCCAGAGTCAGGAAACCTGCCGTATTACGGGCCTGTTTTAGAACAGGCCTGGCGCAATATGCAAGCAACGCCCGGGCAATGGGGGGTTGGCGTGATAACCGTCTTATGAAGGCCCATGCAAAGAAATTGCATGGGCCTTTGTTGTCGAAAAAGTCGCGCAAACGTAAAACGCCCTAAAGCGTTTTATTTACTTTGTTGGCTGCACTTGCAAATTTCGGTCACATACACAAAAACCAAAACGAAAGGGGGCGGCGGCTTGGCGCTGACGCGGTATGTATATAAAAACAAGCAGCAGCTGCGCTGCGGCTACACCACCGGCAGTTGTGCCGCCATGGCTGCCGGGGCAGCGGCAAGGGCGCTGCTGGGCGGCCAACCCCGGCAGACCGCAACGCTGCAGACCCCCTCCGGGGTGCTGGTGGAGGCCGACCTGCTGGAGTGGCGGCTGACCGAAACCTCCGCCCGCTGCGCGGTGCGCAAAGACAGCGGCGACGACCCCGACGTCACCGGCGGTATGCTCATCTTTGCCACGGTGGAAAAAACGCAGGAAAGCGGCATTACTATTGACGGCGGCGAAGGGGTGGGCCGGGTTACCCGCGCCGGGCTGGACCAGCCGGTGGAGGCTGCGGCCATCAACAGCGTGCCCCGGCGGCTCATCCTGCGCGAGGTGGAGCAGGCCTGCCGCGAAGCCGGTTACACCGGCGGGCTGCGGGTGGTCATCTCGGCCCCCGGCGGGCAGGAGATTGCCACAAAAACCTTCAATCCCCGCCTTGGCATCGAGGGGGGCATCTCGATACTGGGCACCAGCGGGATTGTGGAGCCCATGAGCCAGCAGGCCATCACCGAAACCATCCGGCTGGAGCTCAGCCGCCTTGCCGCCGACGGGCGGTGCAGCGTAGTGCTCACCCCCGGCAATTATGGCAGCGACTTTTTGCAGCAGAAGCTGGCGGGCCTTACGCCCATCACCGTCAAGTGCTCCAATTTTTTGGGCGAAAGCATTGACCACGCTGTCCGGCTGGGCTTCGGGCGTCTGCTGCTGGTAGGGCATATCGGCAAGCTGGTCAAGCTGGCGGGGGGGATTATGAACACCCATTCCTCCTATGCCGACGCCCGCCTTGAGCTGATGGCGGTGCACGCCGCCCTTTGCGGGGCGGGGCAGAGCCTTGTAGCCGGGCTGATGGACTGCGCCACCACCGACCAGGGTGTGGAGCTGCTGCGGCAGCACAACCTTTTGGAGCCCACCATGCAAAGCCTCATGGGCAGGCTGCATTTTTACCTGCGCCAGCGCGCCGGGGCCGCCATGCAGACCGGGGCGGTGGTTTTCAGTAACATCCACGGCCTGCTGGGTGAAACCCCGGGAGTGCAGGGCTTTATTTCAGAAATAGCAGGAGAACTTTAATGGTGCATTTTGTAGGAGCGGGGCCGGGCGACCCCGATTTGATAACGCTGCGGGGCCGGGCCCATATCGAGCAGGCCGACGTGATTATCTACGCAGGCTCGCTGGTAAACCCCCAGCTTCTGGCCTGGGCCAAGCCCGGTTGTGCGGTTTATGACAGCGCGGGTATGACGCTGCCCGAGGTGCTGGCAGTAATGCAGGCGGCGGTGGCCGAGGGCAAGCGGGTGGTGCGGCTGCACACCGGCGACCCCTCCTTGTACGGGGCCATCCGCGAGCAGATGGACGGGCTGGAGGCACAGGGCATCCCCTTTGACCAAACTCCCGGGGTCAGCGCCTTTTCGGGGGCAGCCGCCGCCCTCTGCGCCGAGTACACCCTGCCCGGCGTGTCGCAAACGCTGATACTCACCCGCATGGCCGGGCGCACCCCGGTGCCGGAGAGGGAGTCTATCCCCAGCCTTGCGGCCCATCAGGCTTCTATGGCCATCTACCTCAGCGCCGGTATGCTGGAGCAGCTTTCAGACCAGCTCATGGCCGGCGGCTACGCTGCCGACACCCCCGCCGCCATCGTCTACAAGGCCAGCTGGCCGGAGGAGAAGGTGGTGCGCTGCACGGTGTCCGGGCTGGCGCAGGCGGCCAAGGCGCAGGGCGTCACCAAAACGGCGCTGATTGTGGTGGGGCGGTTTTTAGAAGGGGAGTATGACCTTTCCAGGCTGTATGACCCCGGTTTTTCCCACGGGTTTCGGGAGGGCGGCGAGTGGTGAAAAATATCCGTCTGTTCTCTTTTACCGAAGCGGGGGCGGCGGTGGCACAGCGCATCGCCGGCGGCCTTGACCCGGCCCTGTGGCAGGCCCGGTGCGATAGCGCCCGCCCCGGCGCGCCGGGCTACACCGAAGGCGCTCTCGCCCAGTGGGTGGAGGCCGCCTTCAAAGAAAACGACGCGCTGGTCTTTGTGGGGGCCTGCGGCATTGCGGTCCGGGCGGTCGCCCCTTGGCTGCGCTCAAAAACCACCGACCCCGCCGTTGTGGTGGTGGATGACAGCGCCGCCTTTGCCATTTCGCTGCTTTCGGGCCATCTGGGCGGGGCCAACGACCTCACCCGCCAGATTGCCCTGCTGTTGGGGGCCACCCCGGTTATCACCACAGCCACCGATCGGGCCGGGCTTTTGGCGGTGGACGAATGGGCCAAAAGCCGGGGGCTTGCCATCTGCGGTATGGGGCAGGCCAAGGCGGTTTCGGCCGCCCTGCTGGCCGGTGAAACGGTGGGGCTGCAGAGCGATTTTCCCCTGCGGAGCAGCCTGCCCCGTGGGCTGGCGCTGAGTGAGCAGGGGGAAATCGGCATCGCAATTACGGCGGGCACCGCCGCCCCCTTTGAGGTGACGCTGCGCCTTGTGCCGCCGGTGGTGGCGCTGGGGGTGGGCTGCCGCAAGGGGACGACCGCCGCCGCCATCGATGCCGCGGTGCAGGAGGCGCTGGCGACAACAGCCATCGCGCCGCAGGCCGTTTTCGGGGTATTTTCGGTGGATATCAAGGGGGAGGAGCCCGGCCTGCTGGAATTTTGCCGGGCGCGCGGCCTTGTGCTGCAAACCTTCTCGGCCCGGCAGCTTGCGCAGGCCCCCGGTGAGTTTTCCGCCTCGGCCTTTGTGCAGGGCATCACAGGGGTGGATAACGTCTGTGAGCGCAGCGCCGTGCTGGGCAGCGGCGGCGGGCAGTTGCTGCTGCGCAAATATAAGCACGATGGCGTGACGGTGGCGGCGGCGCTTCGGGATTTCACCCTGTACTTTGACGAATAGGGAGGCATTGGGCCAAGGCCCCGCCCCACTCAAAATGCGAAGAAGCAGACCCGGCAACCGCTGCATATCCGATAAAAAGCCCAATATCTTAATTTTCGCAAAAAATGACAGGCCTTTTTTAACAGACTGTACAGCGCTTTATTGCCGCTTACTATAAGGAGAGATACCGTGAAGCTATCAATCATCGGCCTCGGCCCGGGGGAGCCCTCGCAGCTGACCGCCGCCGCCTCTAAGGCATTGGAGCGGTGCGACCTGCTGGTGGGCTATCAGGTTTATATCGACCTGGTGGCGGGGCATTACCCGGGCAAGCCCTGCCTTGCCACCCCCATGACCAAAGAAACCGAGCGCTGCCGCATGGCCCTTGCAGAGGCGGCGGCAGGCAAGCGGGTGGCGCTGCTCTGCAGCGGCGACCCGGGGGTTTACGGCATGGCCGGGCTGGTCTACCAGCTTGCGGAGGGTTACCCCGGCGTAGAGATAGAGGTGCTGCCCGGTGTGACGGCGGCCCTGAGCGGGGCCGCGCTGCTGGGCGCGCCGCTGATGCACGACTTCGCGGTCATCAGCCTCAGCGACCGGCTCACCCCGTGGGAGCTGATTGAAAAAAGGCTTCGTGCGGCGGCAGAAGCCGATTTTGTCATCTGCCTCTACAACCCCGCCAGCCGTTCCCGCAGCGGTTATCTGGCAAGGGCCTGCGATATTTTGCTGGAGCAGCTGCCCCCCGAAACGGTCTGCGGCCTTGCGCGGCAGATAGGGCGCGAGGGCCAGTCGGCGCAGGTGGTTACCCTCGGCAGCCTGCGGGATACCCCGGCCGATATGTTCACCACCGTTTTTGTGGGCAACTCTCAGACCCGGGTAATCGACGGGCGCATGGTGACCCCAAGGGGGTACAGGCTGTGAAAACGGTGCTGGTTTTTGGCGGCACCAGCGAGGGCCGCCGCCTTGCCGAGGAGCTGGCCCTGCTGCCGGTGCGGTGCGTAGTCTGCGTGGCCACCGACTATGGCGAAGCGGCGCTCGGCCCCGGTACCGCTGCCGCCCTGCACAAGGGGCGGCTGGACGCTCCCCAGATGCGGCAGCTGATGCGGCGGGAAGGTGCGGCGCTGGTCATCGACGCAACCCACCCCTACGCCGGGGCGGTCAGCGGCAATATCCAAAAGGCCTGTCAGGCGCAGGATATCCCATACTGGCGGCTGGTGCGGGCAGAAGCCGAGCTCCCACCCGACGGCTGCGAATATTTCGACAGGGTAGAAGACCTTGTGCAGCGGCTGGGTCAATTGCCGGGCAACATCCTGCTCACCACCGGCAGCAAGGATTTAGCCGCCTTCACCAAGGTGGAAGGCTACCGCGAGCGCATCTACCCCCGCATCCTGCCCGCGGTGGATTCGCTGGAGCAGTGCACCCGGCTGGGGTACGACCCCCGCCATATTCTGTGTATGCAGGGGCCGTTTTCACAGCGCTTCAACGAGGCGCTCATACAGGAGCTGGATATCAAAGTGCTGGTCACCAAGGAGTCGGGCCGTGCAGGCGGGTTTTACGAAAAAGCCGCGGCAGCGCAGGCCCGCGGCATCCCGCTGCTGGTGCTGGGGCGGCCGCTGCAAGAGCAGGGCATGAGCCTGCCCGAGGTGCTGGCGGCGTTGCGGCGGCAGTTCGGTACAGAAAGATAGATATCTTCGCTTCTCCTGCGAGAGCGGGGAGCGGGAACCATTTCATCCATTACTACAAATGGATTGGCATAAGGAGGAGGGGCCAAATGGACAAGCAGGTATTCATCATCGGCGCGGGACCGGGGGCGCGGGAGCATTTGACCCTGTGCGCCCATGAGGCCATCCACAGCGCCGGGCTGCTCATCGGCGCCCCCCGCCTGCTGGAGGGCTTTGCCGACCTGCCCTGCGAAAAATACCCCTGCGTGCGCCCCGGCGACATCGCCCGCCGGGTGGCAGAGAGCGAAACTTCTGCCATTGCGGTGCTGCTCAGCGGCGACGTGGGCTTTCATAGCGGCGCAAAGCTGCTGCTGGAGCAGCTTGCGGGCCGCGAGGTCAAAGTGCTGCCGGGGATCGGTTCGCTGCAATACTTCTGCGCCAGGCTGCACACCCCGTGGGAGGATGTACATACCGTCAGCGCCCACGGCAAAGCGGTGAACATCGCCGCCCATGCGGCGGCGCATCCCCGCAGCTTCTTCCTTACCGGCGGCGAGGCCACCGCCCAGAGCCTTTGCGCCGCCCTTACCGACTGCGGCATGGGGGACGCGAGGGTATCGGTGGGCAGCAGGCTTTCCTACCCGGACGAAGCCATCTTCACCGGCACCGCCGCCGAGGCCGCCCGGCGCTCCTTCGACCCGCTGAGCGTGGTGCTGGTGGAGCGGGCGTCGCTCCCACGCTGGCCCTACGCCACCGGCGGCATCCCCGACCATCTGTTCATCCGGGGCGAGGTGCCGATGACCAAGGCCGAGGTGCGGGCGGTTTCGCTGGCCAAGCTGGGGCTGCGCCGGGGCGACACAGTCTACGACGTCGGGGCGGGTACCGGCTCGGTTTCGGTGGAAGCCGCCTGCTGCGCCCCCGACGGCAGGGTTTACGCCATCGAGCACAACCCGCAGGCGTTAGCCCTTATCGAGAAGAACCGGGCGGCCTTTGGGGCTTTTAATATCGAGGTTATCGCGGGCAAGGCCCCCGACGCGCTGGCAGGCCTGCCCGCCCCCGACGCGGTGTTTGTGGGGGGCAGCGGCGGCAATCTGGCAGAAATCCTGCAAACGGTTGCCCAGAAGAACCCCGCCGTACGGGTGGTGGTCAACGCCATCACCCTGCAAACCCTTACCGCCGCCATGAGCGGGCTGGAGGCTCTGGGCTTTACCGGCATCGAGGCGGTGCAGATAGGGGTTTCCCGTCTGGGCGGTCAGGGCGGCAGCCGGATGCTGCTGGCCCAAAACCCGGTCTTTATCATCAGCGGGCAGGGGGCGGGCCGATGAGCGAAAAGCTGGTACTGGATATACCCCGCATCGTCATCGGCGGGGTACAGAGCGGCTCGGGCAAAACCACTTTGACCTGCGCCATCCTGCAAGCGCTGCTGGAGCGGGGCCTGCGGCCCGCTGCCTTTAAATGCGGGCCGGATTACATCGACCCCATGTTTCACAGCGAGGTCATCGGGGTGGGCAGCCGCAACCTCGATCTGTTTTTCTGCGAACCGCCCACCGTGCAGGCCCTTGCGGCCCGGCACAGCGTGGGCCACGGCGTTGCCGTGATAGAAGGAGTCATGGGCTACTACGACGGGGTGGGGGGCACCCATCAGGCCAGCACCTGCCATCTGGCGCAGGTCACTGCCTCCCCCGCCGTGGTGGTGGTGGAACCTAAGGGTATGGCGCTCTCAGCGGCGGCGCTGCTGCAGGGCTTTGCGGGCTTTCTGCCCGAAAGCAGGGTGCGGGGGGTTATCTTCAACCGCTGCTCGCCGGGGCTCTACCCGCTGCTCAAAGATATGGTGGAGCGGCACACCGCCCTCACCCCCCTTGGCTTTTTGCCCCCCATGCCCGAGGCCGCCTTTGAAAGCCGCCATCTGGGGCTGCTGACGGCGGGCGAGGTGGCCAATCTGCGCCAAAAGCTGGCGCTGCTGGCCGAACAATGCCGCCAAACGGTGGATTTAGACGGCCTGCTGGCCCTTGCCCGCACCGCGCCGCCTTTGGAGCCGCCGCCCCTCTGCCAGCCCCAGCCGGTACCCGGCAGGCCGCTGGTGGCGGTGGCAAAGGACGAGGCATTCTGCTTCCTCTACGAGAATAATCTGGATTTTCTGCGCGCCTGCGGGCTGGAACTTGCTTTTTTTTCCCCGCTGAAGGATGCCCGCCTGCCCGAGGGGGCCAGCGGTCTGCTGCTGCCCGGCGGCTATCCCGAGCTGCACGCCCAGCGGTTGGCGGGCAATACCTCCATGCTGCAAAGCATCCGCGAGGCGATGCAGGGGGGGCTGCCCACCATCGCCGAATGCGGCGGCTTTCTCTACCTGCACCAGCAGCTGGAGGATGACCGGGGCCACAGCCACCTCATGGCGGGGGTGATTGCGGGCAGCGCCACCCGTGGGCAGCGGCTGGGTCGCTTCGGCTACGTTACCCTCACCGCCCGTAGCGACAGCCTGCTCTGCCGGGCAGGGGAGAGCCTGCGGGGGCATGAGTTCCACTACTGGCAGTCGGAAAACCCCGGCAGCGCCTTTACCGCCACCAAAAGCAGCGGAGCCACATGGCGCTGCGTTCATGCAGGCTGCAGCCTGTACGCGGGCTTTCCTCATCTGTACTTTTACGCAAACCCCGGCCCTGCCCGGCGCTTTGCCGCCGCCTGCGCGGCCTACCACCCAGAGGCAAAGGGGGCGGTGCGATGACCGGGCAGCTCATTGCTTTTTGCGCCGCCTTCGCGCTGGATTTGGCCTTCGGCGACCCGTTGCGGCGGCTGCACCCCATCCGGCTGGTGGGGCTGCTCATCGCCCGGGCCGAAGGGGCGCTGCGGCGGGTTTTTCCTAAAACCGACCGGGGCCAATATGCCGCCGGGGCGGTGCTGGCTGTGGTGGTACCCGCCCTCTGCTTCTGCGCCGCCTTTCTGCTGCTGCGGGGGCTGGCGGCTATCCACCCGTGGCTGGCGGTGGCGGGCAACGCCCTGCTGGGCTGGCAGCTATTGGCGGTCAAGGGCCTGAAAACCGAGAGCATGAAGGTTTACCACACCCTGCAAACCGGCAGCCTTGCGGCGGCCCGGCAGGCGGTTTCGATGATTGTGGGGCGCGACACCGCCTCGCTGGATGAAGCGGGGGTCACCCGCGCGGCGGTAGAAACGGTGGCCGAAAACACCGGCGACGGCGCGGTGGCTCCGCTGCTCTTTCTGGCCGTCGGGGGCGCGCCGCTCTGCTTTTTTTACAAAGCGGTCAACACACTGGATTCCATGGTGGGGTACAAAAATGAGCGCTACCTTTACTTTGGGCGGGCGTCGGCAAGGCTGGACGACCTGCTGGGCCTCATCCCCGCCCGACTGGCGGCGCTGCTGATGATTGCCGCCGCTTACCTGCTGGGGCTGGACGCCAAAAATGCCGCCCGGGTCTTTGCCCGCGACCGCCGCAAGCACGCCAGCCCCAACAGCGCCCAGACCGAAGCGGTCTGCGCTGGGGCGCTGGGGGTGAGGCTGGCGGGGGACGCCTTTTACTTCGGCAGGCTCTGTCAAAAGCCCGCCATCGGCGACCCGCTGCGCTCCATCCGCCCGGAGGATATCCCGCTGGCCAACCGGCTGCTCTACCTGACCTCCGGCCTCTGCTTCGGCCTCTGCGCCGGGGTGCAATTGCTCATTATTTTACTATCGGCGTGGTAGGGCAAAAGCCGGAGGTGTGCGTAATGACGGGCGGATAATGTCCGCCCCTACGGTATGGATGCTACAAGGTCAGGCCGGCGCGAGAGCCGTTCCCCACAGGGGCTTCCTCATTCCCCTCCTTGGAGAGGTGGCCGAAGGCCAGGGTGGTCGGTTTTTCCGCTGTAGTGGGGGCAAGCACCTTTTCAGCAGCCCTACCTACCGCCCCAACCCATCGGCCCGGTCGATGAACATTCCGCAAAGGAGGTGACCCATCATGCAGACGGTACACGGCGGGGATATTTACTCGTTTCAGCGCAGCTACAACCGCCCGGTGGTGGATTTTTCGGCCAATATCAACCCCCTCGGCATGCCTGCGGCGGTGCGAAATGCGGCCCGGCAGGCGGTGGAGGACTGTGCCGCCTACCCCGACCCGGCCTGCCATGAGCTGACTCAGGCCCTCGCCGTCGCCGAGGGGGTGCAGCCGCCGCGGCTTATCTGCGGCAACGGCGCTGCCGACCTGATTTTCCGGGTGGTGTGGGCCAAGGCCCCCAAGCGGGCGGTGCTGGTGGCCCCCGGCTTTGCCGAATATGAAGCGGCGCTGGGGGCGGCGGGCTGCGCCATCGAGTATGAGCTGCTGCTGGAGCAGGAGGGCTTTGCCCTCACCCCCCGCTTTTTAGAGCGGCTTACCCCGGGGGTGGATATGGCCTTTCTCTGCCTGCCCAACAACCCCACCGGCACGGTGGTGGATGAGGCGCTGCTGCATAAGATTATCCGCCGCTGCGGGCAGGCGGGCATCCTGCTGGTGCTGGATTGCTGCTTTCTGGCCTTCCTTGACGCGCCGCCCGCCATACCAAAGCCGCTGCCGCCCCATGTTTTGCTGCTCAACGCCTTTACCAAGCTGTACGCCATGGCGGGGTTGCGTCTGGGCTACGGCATCTGCACCGACCCCGGCCTGCTGGCGGCCATGCACCGCTGCACACAGGCATGGAGCGTTTCTCTGCCCGCGCAGGCGGCGGGGGTGGCCGCCCTGCGGGAGAAAGACTACCTCGAGCAGACCAGAGCCCTCATCGGCAGCCAGCGGGCCTTTCTCACCGAGGGCCTGCGGCAGCGGGGGATGCAGGTCTACGGCTCACAGGCAAACTTCATTTTCTTTCGGTCGATGATGCCCGACCTCGCCCCCCGGTTGGCCCAGCAGGGCATATTGATCCGCGGCTGCGGCAACTACCACGGCCTTGACCAAAATTACTACCGGGTGGCGGTGCGCACCGGGGAGGAAAACCGGCTGCTGCTCGCCGCCATCGACCAAATCCTCGCCGCCGTGTAGGCGCGGCGCATCATCCCGCAGCCAAACCCAACAGAGTTTGCTGCACCCATCAAATCTGCAGAGAACAGGAGGGCTTCCCCCATGGCAAAATCCATCATGGTGCAGGGTACCATGTCCAATGCAGGCAAGAGCCTGATTACCGCAGGGCTCTGCCGCATCTTTATGCAGGACGGCCATCGGGTGGCTCCCTTTAAAAGCCAGAATATGGCACTCAACTCCTTCATCACCTCCGAAGGGCTGGAGATGGGGCGGGCGCAGGTGATGCAGGCCGAGGCGGCGGGGGTCGAGCCCTCGGTGCTGATGAACCCCATCCTGCTCAAGCCGATGAGCGATATGGGCTCGCAGGTCATTGTGAAGGGCGAGGTGCTGGGCAACATGCAGGCTGCCGAGTACTTTGCCTACAAGCCCCGCCTGATACCCCAGATTATGCGGGCCTACAACGCCCTTGCGCAGCGGCATGACATCGTTGTGCTGGAGGGCGCGGGCAGCCCCGCCGAAATCAACCTGAACCAAAACGACATTGTCAACATGGGCATGGCCAAGCTGGCACAGGCCCCGGTGCTGCTGGTGGCCGATATCGACCGGGGCGGGGTGTTTGCCAGCCTTTACGGCACCGTCAAGCTGCTGCCCCCCGACGAGCAGGCGATGATACGGGGCATCATCATCAACAAGTTCCGGGGGGATATCGAGGTGCTGCGCCCCGGCCTCGCCATGATAGAGGAGCTTTGCGGGGTGCCGGTGTTGGGGGTGGTGCCTTATACCCCCCTCGCCATCGACGACGAGGATAGCCTCGCCCCCGTCCTTGAGCGCAGCAGCGCTGGCGCGGCGGTGGATATCGCGGGGCTGCGGCTGCCCCATATCTCAAACTTCACCGACTTTGCCCCCCTGCAGCAGGTGGAGGGCTTCGGCCTGCGTTACGTGAGCAGCCCCCGGCAGTTGGGCCGGCCCGACCTGCTGATACTGCCCGGCACCAAAAACACCATGGGCGACCTGCTCTGGCTGCGCCGCACCGGTTTGGAGGCCGCTATCCTGCGCCTTGCGGGGCAGGGGGTGCCGGTGCTGGGCATCTGCGGCGGCTACCAGATGCTGGGCCAAACCCTCAGCGACCCCCACGGGGTAGAGGGCGGGGGAGAGCAGCGGGGGCTTGGGCTGCTGCCGCTGCACACCGTCTTTGAGCAAAGCAAAACCCGCACCCGCGCCACCGGCAGGGTGGCGGAGCTGGGCGGGCCGCTGGCGGCCCTTTCGGGGGCGGCGCTGGAGGGCTATGAAATCCACATGGGCAGCACCGCCTCCGACGCGCCCTGCCTGAGCCGGATTACCACCGGCGCGGGCCGGCCCTTACAGCCCGACGGCGCGTGGGCGGGCAACGTCTACGGCAGCTACCTGCACGGCTTTTTCGACAGCGCCGAGGTGGTGCAGCGCCTTGCGCAGGCGCTCTTTGCCGCCAAAGGCATCGACCCGGCAGGGCTTGCCCCCGCCGACCCCCGGGCCTTTAAAGAGAGCCAGTACAACCTGCTGGCCCAGACCCTGCGGGCAAATGTGGATATCCCAAAGGTTTACGAGATTTTGGAGGGCGGGCTATGAAGATGGCGTTTGAGCATGTGAAGCCGCAGGATATCGAGCGGCGCAGCTTCGAGATAATTACGGCGGAGCTGGGCGGCCGCGTCCTCGACCCCGAAACCGCCCCGATTATCAAGCGGGCGATACATACCACCGCTGATTTTGACTACGCCGACAACCTCTGCTTTTCAGCCGGGGCGGTGGCGGCGGGGGTGCGGGCGCTGCGCGGAGGTGCGCATGTGGTCACCGACACGCAGATGGCTTTTTCGGGGGTCAATAAGACCCTCCTGCATGCCCTTGGGGGGCAGGCCCATTGCTTTATGGGCGACCCCGAGGTGGCCCGGCAGGCAGCCGAGCAGGGGGTGACCCGTTCGGCAGTCTGCATGGAGCAGGCGGCCAAGCTGCCCGGCCCGCTGATTGTGGCGGTGGGCAACGCCCCCACAGCATTGGTGCGGCTCTACGAGCTGTTGCGGCAGGGGGCGATACGCCCCGCCCTCATCATCGGGGTGCCGGTGGGCTTTGTCAATGTGGTGGAGGCCAAGGAACTGATTATGACCGCTGAAGTCCCCACCATCGTGGCGCGGGGGCGCAAGGGGGGCAGCAACGTGGCGGCCGCCATCGTCAACGCGCTGCTGCTTTTGGCACGGGAGCAGGCGTAACCGCCGCGGGCAGGGTGAGCGGCCAACCCGCTTGCCCCTGAGCAAGAGAAATCAACACCACCCATATAGAGGATACAAAGGAGAAACAGGCGGATGAAAGGCAAATTTTACGGCGTCAGCGTGGGGCCGGGCGACCCTGAATATATGACCCTCAAGGCGGTGCGCGTCATTGGCACCTGCCCGGTGCTGGCGCTGCCCCGCACTGACGGCAAAAACTGCGTCGCGCTGGATATTGCAAGGGCGGCGGTGGATATCAGCGGCAAAGAGATACTGCCCCTCGACTTTTTGATGGTGCGGGATGCAAAACAGGTCAGGGAGCGCCACCGGCAGCTCACCGCCATGGTCTGCCAGCGTCTGGCGGCGGGGCAGGATGTGGCGATGCTCAATCTGGGGGACGCCTCCCTCTACGCCAGCCACAGCTATATCCGGCGGCGGGTGGCGGCGGCGGGCTACCAAACCGAAACGGTGGCGGGGGTCACCAGCTTTTGCGCCTGCGCAGCTTTGTTGGGGGTGAGCCTCACCCGCCCAAGGCAGCCGCTGCACATCATCCCCGGCGACTACCCCGGCCTTGAGCAGGAGCTTTCCACCCCCGGCACCAAGGTGATTATGAAAAGCGGCAAGGGGCTGGAGCGGGTCAAGGCGGCGCTGAAGGACTGCGGGGCCGGCGCCCGCGCCAGAATGGTGAGCAACTGCGGCCTGCCGGGGCAGACGGTTTACCACGATATCAGCGAGGCCGAGGGCGGCTATTTTTCCACCATATTGGTAGATGGCGAAAGGGAAGAGGGAGAACAACCATGAAACAGTTTTGTTTGAGGCTGACAGGGCTTGCGGTTGCGCTGACGCTGCTGGTCGGCTGCGGAAAAACGCCCGCGCAACAGCCGCAGCCACAGCCCGCAAACCCGCCGGAGCAGCCCGCCGCCGTCTTTACCGACGCGCTGGGCAACACCGTCACGGTACAAAAGGCCGATGTGGTGGTTTCGCTCATGGGCAGCTTCGCCGAGCTTTGGCTCATCGCCGGGGGCGCGCTTGCCGGGGTCACCGACGACGCCTACTCAGAGCGGGGGCTGGCCCTGCCCGAAACGGTGGCGCTGCTGGGCTCCTACAAAACCCCCAGCGTCGAAAAAATTATCTCTCTCGCCCCCGACCTGGTGCTGCTCTCGGCCGATACCGACCAGCATGTGGCGCTGGGCGAAACGCTGCGGGCCGCGGGGGTAGGCCCCGCCTATTTCAGCGTCACCACCTTTGCCGAGTACCTTGATACCCTAAAGCTGTTTACCGATATCACCGGGCGGCAAGACCTCTATGAGCAGAACGGCCTCGCGGTTGGGGAGCGAATAGAGGCGGCCATCGCCCGGGCGAAGGGCGGAACCGCGCCCCCGCCCAGCGTGCTGTTTATCCGGGCATTTTCCACCGCCTACCGGGCGCTGGGCAGCGACAGCATGACCGGAGCCATGCTGCACGACCTTGGGGCGGTGAATATCGCCGACCAGACCCCCAGCCTGCTCAAAGACCTTTCGATGGAGGCCATCATCGCCGCCGACCCCGACTATATTCTTGTGGTCACCATGGGGGCGGATGAAAACCGGGCGTTGGAGGTGCTGCGGCAGGGCCTGCAGTCCAACCCCGCGTGGGAGGGGCTTTCGGCGGTGCGCAGCGGGCGCTACCACCTGCTGCCCAGAGAGCTCTTTCATTACAAGCCCAACGCACGATGGGGGGAAAGCTATGAGCAGCTTGCGCAGCTTCTTTACGGTGAATAAGTGCCAGAGCCCGGCCCTTGGGGCGGCGGTCTGGCTGCCGGTCTTTTTGGCGGCGGCGCTGGCCGCCGGGGTGCTGAGCATCTGCCTTGGGGCGGTGGGCATCGGCCCCGCCCAACTGCTGGAGGTTCTGCTGGGCAAGGCCGACCCCCTGAGCCCCGCCTACCGCATTGTGATGCACGTACGCCTGCCCCGCACGGCGGCGGCGCTGCTGGCCGGGGCGGCGCTGGCGGTTTCGGGGGCCATCATTCAGGCAGTGCTCAACAACGTGCTGGCAAGCCCCAATATCATCGGGGTCAACTCGGGCGCGGGGTTGTTCGCGCTGCTGGGCATGGCGTTTTTGCCCGCCCGGCCCGCGCTGGTGCCGGTGGCTGCCTTTCTGGGGGCGTTTTTAACGGCGATGCTGGTCTATGCCGTCGCCATGAAAACCGGGGCCTCCCGCATCACCATCGTCCTCACCGGCATGGCGGTGGGCAGCATCCTCAGCGCGGGCATCAACGCCATCACCGTGCTGCGGCCCGAGGCGGTGGTGGGTGCCTACAGCTTTATGATGGGCGGGCTTTCGGGGGTGACAGCCTCCGGGCTGCGCTTCGCCTCGGGCTACATACTGGCGGGGGTTGCCGCAGCCCTCGCCCTTTCCCACGAGATGAACGTGCTCACGCTGGGCGAGGATATGGCCGCCACCCTTGGCATGCAGGTCAAGGCAATGCGCTTTCTGCTCATTGCGGTGGCCGCCCTGCTGGCTGGCGCGGCGGTCAGCTTTGCGGGGCTGCTGGGCTTTGTGGGGCTGCTGGTGCCCCACGGGGTGCGCATGCTCGTCGGCGGCGACAACCGGGTGTTAATCCCGGCCTGCGCCCTCTGCGGCGCGGGGTTTGTCACCCTCTGCGACCTGCTTTCCCGGCTGCTTTTCGCCCCTTACGAGCTGCCGGTGGGCATCTTTATGTCCTTTCTGGGCGGGCCGTTTTTCCTGTATCTTCTGCTAAAGCAAAGGAGGAAGATCAATGCTTGAGCTTCAAGGCATCTCGGGCGGGTATGACGGCCTTCCTTTACTGGATAACATCAACCTGCGTTTTGAGGCCGGGTCGCTGGTGGGGGTCATCGGCCCCAACGGCTGCGGCAAAAGCACCCTGCTGCGCATCATGGCCCGGCTGCTGCAGCCCTACTCGGGCCGCCTGCTGCTGGGGGGGCGCGACGTCAGCGGCATCAGCCGGCTGGAGTATGCCCGGCAGGTTTCCTTTCTGCCCCAGATGCGCAGCGTGCCCAATATGACGGTACAGGCGCTGGCGCTGCACGGGCGGCACCCCTACCTGAGCTACCCCCGCCGCTACCGGGCTGGCGACCACCGGGCGGTGGAGCAGGCGCTGGAGCTCACCGGGGCCGCCCGCTACCGCCACCGCAATGTCGCCAGCCTCTCGGGCGGCGAGCGGCAAAAGGCCTACCTTGCCATGATGGTGGCGCAGGATACCGGCCTGCTGCTGATGGACGAGCCCACCACCTATCTGGATATCCACCACCAGTTCGAGATACTCGAACTGGCCCGCAGCCTTGCCCGGCAGGGCAGGCTGGTGGTGATGGTGCTGCACGACCTCAATCTTGCGCTGCAATACGCCGACCAGATTGTGGTGATGCAAAACGGTGCGGTGCGCGCCTGTCAGGACCCCGAGGGCATCTGCCGGGCGGGGCTGGTGGACGAGGTTTTTGAGATAGAAACGCAGGTCATCGCCGCCGGGCGCGGCAGGCAGCTGCTCTTTGAACCAAGGGCAACACCGCGCAATTCACGGCTACCGCCTTAAGCACTCTGTCGCTTGCAGATTTTCCGTAAGCTTTCACAAAAATCCTCGTGAATACACCCAGTATTCATTGCGGTTTTTGTTTTATCTGACAAAAAATCTGCTGGCGCGCCAGAGTACTTAAAATTGTGCGGTATTGCCCAAGAAAAAAGGAGGCAACTCTATGAACAGCAAAAAAGCGGTGCTGGTGGTCAGCTTTGGCACCAGCCATGAGGACGCGCTGCAAAACAACATCGCCCCCACAGAGGCGGCCATCGCCGCCGCCCTGCCGGGATATCTGCCGCACCGGGCCTTCACCAGCGGCGTGGTTATTCGCAAGCTGGCCCGCCGGGGCGTGGCGGTGGATACGGTGGAGCAGGCCCTTGATAAGCTGGCCGCCGAGGGCTTTGGTCAGGTGCTGGTGCAGCCCACCCACATCATCTGCGGCGACGAAGCGGCCAAACTGACCGCCGCCTGCGAAAGCAGAAGGGGCCTCTTTGAAGACCTGCGGGTGGGGTTGCCGCTGCTGGCCTCCACCGAGGATTTGTTCCGGCTGGCCGAGGCCGTCGCAGCCATCCACCACGGCCTTGGGCAGGATACCGCCCTTGTGATGATGGGCCACGGCAGCCACCACGTCGCCGGCACCACCTACGCCGCGCTGGATTATATCTTCAAGGCGCAGGGCCGCGGCCACATCTTTGTGGGCACGGTGGAGGGCTACCCCGGGGCGGAAACGGTGCTGCCGCTGGTGCAGAAGGCGGGCTACCACCGGGTGCTGCTGGCCCCGCTGCTGCTGGTGGCGGGCGACCACGCTAAAAACGACATGGCGGGGGATGATGACGGCAGTTGGAAGAGCCTGTTTGGGCAGGCGGGCTTTGCAGTGGAAATCTCGCTTAAGGGGCTGGGCGAATACCCCGAGATACAGGCGTTGTACGCCGCCCATGCGGCCGAGGCGGCACGATGAGCGGCGGGTTGGTACACCTCTACTGCGGCGACGGAAAGGGCAAAACCACAGCGGCGCTGGGGCTGGGGCTGCGTGCCTGCGGCCGGGGCTGGCGGGTGCTGCTGGTGCGGTTCCTCAAGGATATGCGCAGCGGTGAGCTGGCGGCACTTGCCGCCCTGCCCGGCTTCACCGTGCTTGAAACCCCGCAGAAACTGCCCTTTGTGCCCCGCATGACCCCCGCCGAAAAAGAGGACTACAGGCGCTGGGCCGGGCAGATGCTCGAGGCCGCAAAAACAGCCGCCCGTGACGGCGGCTGCGATCTGCTTATTCTGGATGAGGCCTGCGCCGCCGCCGCCCACGGCATCATTTCGGAGGCAGAGGTCACCGAGCTGCTGGGCAGCCGCCCCCCCTCGCTGGAGGTGGTGCTCACCGGGCGTAACCCGCCCCAAGCGTGGCTGGAGCTGGCCGATTACGTCACCGAGATGCGGCCGCTCAAGCACCCCTATTCGCAAGGGATAGCGGCCAGAGAGGGCATCGAGTACTAGGGGCTACAAAATTGCATGACCCCCGCCCTGTCACATTTCGTAGGGGCGGCTATCAGCCGCCCGCGGGCTTTGCGCGGAGAGGCAAAACGGGCGGATACTATCCGCCCCTACGGCCACAGCCGCGAAGAAAACACCTTATCGCCCCGCACCGAAATCCGCTACTCCTGCGGCTGCACCAGTCTGCCCACCGCATGCACCGGCAGGCCCAGCTCCGGCAGCCGCGCCTGCGGGTCGGCGGCCACCACCACGCAGGAGGAAGGCCCGGCCGACCTGCCAGGGTCGAAGGGCGGGTTTTCAAAAAGCTGTGCCGTAAGGCCGCTTTCTGCGGCCAGCGTCCGGGCCTCGGCCCCCACCCCGCGGGAGCCCACCGGCAGGGCGGCGTGCACCCCCGGCGCGGCCAGCAGCAGGCCCACCTGTTCGGCGGTGGGCAGCATGGCCCGGTGCTGCAGCACCTCGCCCCCTACCAGCGGCAGGCCGACGCACCAGAGGGTATCCCCCGGCCGGGCGCTACCGATGCGCAGCCGCCCTGCCGGGCAGGCGCCGGTGAGCGTCACACCCAGCGCCGTCATGCAGGTGGGCAGGTTCTTTTCGGTGCTGATAATCAGCGGCAGGCTGCCGCCCAGAGTAGCGCGCACCCCCTCCAACAGCGGTCGGGCCGCTTCTGGGGCGTTGCAGGCGGCCACGCTTGCAAAGAGGGGCGCGGCCCCGGTGCAGAGCAGCTCCAGCAGGGCGGTGCGGGCGGTCAGCTCGCCCACCGTTTGGGGGTCGGCCCACAGCGCATCCTGCGGCAGCGGGCCGATGCCGCCGCAGCTATCCACCGCCGAAACCAGCATACTGCCGCCCTGCCGCAAAACCAGAACATCCCGGGGGGTACTCAGCGGGGTCATCCGCGCCACCCCCTCACAGCGGGCAGCCGTTTTTGCAGCAGCGCCGCCACCGCCGCCGCCCCAAAGGCATTGACCGCCGAGCCCGCCACAAGGCCGGGCAGCAGCATCAGCATAACCGGGAGGCCCATCCCCGGCCAAAATAGCAGTATCAGCGGCGAAACAAAGGCGTTCAGCACAAAGGCCGCCACCGCTGCCAGCCACAGGGGGCGCTTTTTTGCCAGCGCCCCGGCGCACCAGCAAACCCCCGCCATCTCGGCGGCGACCACCAGATGCAGCGGCAGGCTCAGGGGCAGCGCGGCAAGGCCGGCCGTGAGCAGGTGCCCCACCGCACCTACCACCGCCCCCGCCGGCCCCCCCAGCAGAAAGGCGGCCAAAAAGGCGGGCAGAGCGTCCAGCGCCACCGAGCCGTAAAGGCGCAGCTGCGCCCCCACGGCGCTCAGGGCGCAAAAGAGGGCCAGCAGCCCCAGCAGGCGGGTGTTGGGTCGGGTTTCGGTTTTCATCGTTGTAAGCCTCCTTGTTTTTCGGCGCAGACCGCCATAAAAAATAAAAAAAGACCCGCAAATATACCCAAAAGGATATATTCGCAGACCTTACCATAATCCACGTGTACCAAGCGTCAAAGGCAGGTCTTCCGGCTGGCAGGTCACTGTCCGCCCCCGCCTTCCCGGGAAAACCCAGTGGCATTGTGGAGGCTTCCTCGCTGCATACGGCGGCGGGTCCGCCGGGGAGTTTCACCCCGTTCCCTATTCTCCGGCAGGTTGGGGCACACCCCAAAGCCGGCACCTTTGCGTGTTATAAAGCTGTTGTCATTACTATAATATACCGCCGGGCCGCTGTCAACACCGGGCAGCGCGCAGGCAAAGGAAAGGAGAAGCCGACCATGCTGCTGCTGATAACCGGGGGCTCTGCCAGCGGAAAATCCGCCCTGGCCGAGCAGGCTGCCGCCGCCCTCACGGCGGGGCGGGTAGCCTATGTGGCCACCATGCAGGCGTTGGACGCAGAGAGCCGGGCGCGGGTTGCCCGCCACCGGGAGATGCGCGGCGGCAGGGGGTTCGATACACTGGAATCCCCCCTCGCACTGCCGGAGCCCGCCGCTCTCGCCCCCTACGACACCCTGCTGCTGGAGTGTGTTTCCAACCTGCTGGCCAACCGCATCTATGGCTGCGGCCAGACCCCCGAGGCCGCGGCCCGGTATGTCTCCGAAAGCATCGCCGACGCAGCCGGGTGGCTGCCCAATATGGTGGTTGTAACCAACGAGGTGTTTTCAGACGGCGGGCGCTACGACCCGGATACAGCGGCCTACATCGAGGCGCTGGGGCAGGTCAACCGCGGCCTTGCCCGGCGGGCCGACGCGGTGGTGGAGGCGGTCTGCGGCATTTCGGTTTTCATCAAAGGAAAAGGGAGGATAACCCTATGAAGCAACTGATGCGGTCGATGGCGGTGGCCTTTTCGATGTACTGCGCCCTGCCGCTGCCCCAAACCCGGTGGGATGAGAAAAGCCTGCGCTACGCCATCCTCTTTTTGCCGCTGGTGGGGGCGGTGCCCGCGGCGCTGATCTGGGGGCTGTTCTGGCTTTGCACCCGGTGGGCGGTTGCCCCCGCCCTTTTTGCCGGGCTGGCGGTGCTGCTGCCGGTGCTGTATACCGGCGGCCTCCACCTCGACGGCTTTTGCGATAGCTGTGACGCGCTGGCCTCCCACGGCAGCAGCGAAGAAAAGCTGCGCATCCTCAAAGACCCCCGGGCGGGCGCCTTCGCGGTGATATGGCTCTGCGTCCTGCTGCTCCTCCAGTTTGGGGCGTGGCAGCAGCTTTACCTCGCCCCGGCCTATCTGCTGCCGGCCTGCATGGGGTGGGTTTTCTCTCGCAGTATGGCGGCGCTGGCGGTCACCACCCTGCCCAAGGCCCGGGCCGAAGGGCTGGCAGCGGCCTTCTCGGCAGCCGTGCCCGCCCGCCTGCCGCTGCTGCCCATGGCCTTGGCGGCGGGGGGCGTGGCGCTGGCCTCCGGGCTGCTCTGCGGCTGGCAGGGGGCGCTGGTTCCACTGGCGGCGGGGCTTTACTACCCGCTGTTTCGCCGCATGGCGCTCAAGCAGTTCGGCGGCGTCACGGGCGATTTAGCCGGGTTTTTCATCTGCGTGGCAGAAACACTGATGCTGACCGCAGCCGCCCTGCTGGGCGCTGCGCTTTAAGGCTAGGGGAGGGCAACCGATATGATATTCATCACAGGCGGCAGCCATCAGGGCAAGCTGGATTTCGCCCGGCAGGCGCTGGGGCTCGCCGGGGCCGCGGTGGCCGACGGCGCGGCTTGCCCCTTCGAGGCGGCTTTCACCGCCCCGGTGCTGCACAACCTGCACCTGCTGGCCGGGCGGATGCTGGCGGCGGGGCTTGACCCACAGGCATCGGCCCGGCAGGGGGTGGAGCAAAACCCCGGTATCATTATCATCTGCGACGAGCTGGGCTGCGGCATCGTGCCGATGGAGGCCCGCGACCGCCATCTGCGGGAGCAGGTGGGCAGGCTGGCCTGCCTGCTGGCGGGGCAGGCCGAGGCGGTTTACCGGGTGAGCTGCGGCATCGGAATTCAAATTAAATAATTCTTCAGGCGGCCGAAAAGGTTGCGCAAACGTAAAATTCCATCTAAGGGCATTTTACTTACTTCGTTGGCTGTACTCGCAAATGTCGGTCACATACATCGAATATGCGTACGTCTTTGCTGCGTTTGCCGTCTCATCCCCAACAATTTTTTGACGCTTGCTTGCTCTGTGATATGTGAAAGAGCGGCCTGTCAAAGAACCCTCTACCTATAAAAAGATGCACAAGGGCAGGCTTACTAAAAGAGCACTGCCCACCCCCTTACCCCCTCCCACCTTTCTCCTAAGGAAAAAAATCGCTACTTCTGTTTGTTGGGAGGGGGACTATTTCGTGGAGGGGCTACGCCCTCCACGCCTCCTGTCTACGCTTTTATTGCCCCAGCTGTGCACTTTGTACCTTTGCATTTCTTTATTGATACCCTCGGAAGGAGCGGCCTGTAACCACAGGCCGCTCCTTCCGTTTTCAGTACTCATTCAGGCGGCGGTTGGGCGGCTACACCTCCCCCTTGCAGCGCAGCACCGCCTGCGCCACCGCCGTGCCAAAGCTCTCGTCCGCCCGGTGGAAATACCCGATGACCCGCTGCTGGATATCCTGTCGGGTCAGCGCCAGTTCGCAGGCGATGGCCCCGGTCAGATGCTGCTGCCCCGCGGGGCCCAGCGAGCGCCAGCGGTGGCCTGCCTGCACAAAGTCGTTGGCTTTGCGGATGGGGGTGCGCTGAATATAGCCCTCCACAAAGGGGCCGATGATATCGGGCGGGGTGGGCTGGTGGGGGGAATTGCCCGCAAGGCTGTTGGGCAGATAGTTGATGGGAGAGCTTTGGTAGTGGTAGGTCATGGCTCCGTCCTGCTGGCAGTTTGCCACCGGGTTTATGGGGCGGTTGACAGGCAGTTGCTCAAAGTTGGTGCCCAGCCGGTAGCGCTGCGCGTCGTGGTAGATGAAGGAGCGGCCCTGCAGCAGCTTATCGGCGGAAAACTCCACCCCCGGCACCAAATTGGCCGGGGAAAAGGCCGCCTGCTCCACCTGCGCAAAGACGTTTTCGGGGTTGCGGTCAAGGGTGAGCATCCCCACCGTCAGCAGGGGGTATTGGGCCTCGGGCCAAGTCTTGGTGGGGTCGAGGGGGTCAAAATCCAGCCGGTCGGCCTCGGCGGGGTCCATAAGCTGCACGCAGAGGCGGTAGCTGGGCTGCTCCCCGGCGGCGATGCTTTCATACAGGTCGCGAGCAGCGGCGCTGGAGTCCTGCCCGGCAAGGCGCTGGGCCTCGGCGCCGTCAATGGTCTGCAGGCCCTGCTGGGTTTTCCAGTGGAACTTGACAAAGCGGCGCAGCCCGTTCTTATTCACCCAGATGTAGGTGTTCACCCCAAAGCCGTCGATGTGGCGGTAGCTTTTCACCAGCCCCCGGTCGGAGTAGAGCCATGTCACCATATGGGTGGCTTCGGGGGTCAGCGAGATGAAATCCCAGAACCTTTGAGGGCCGGGCAAGCCGCTGGCCGGGTCGGGCATCAGCGCGTGGAAAAGGTCGGGGAAGCGGATGGCGTCTCGCAAAAAGAAGACCGGCAGGTGGTTGCTCACAAGGTCGTAGATGCCCTGCTCGGTGTAAAATTTCACCGCAAAGCCGCGGATATCCCTCGCGGTATCGGGCGAGCCGTGCAGCCCGCCGGCCTGTGAGAAGCGCACAAACACCCGGGTGCGCTGCCCCTGCCGCTGCAAAAAGCCGGCCATGGTGTACTTCTCCATCGACTGGTGGGTTTCAAAGTACCCAAAGGCCCCCGCGCCCTTGGCGTGCACCACCCGTGGGGGGATTCGTTCCCGGCCGAAGTGGGCCAGCTTGTTAAAGAAGTAGACGTCCTCCATCAGTATCGGCCCGCCCGGCCCCACCGTCAGGGAGCTGTCATCGCCGGGCGAGGGGTGCCCAAGGCTGTCGGTCAGCAGCTCCTGGGGCGGCTGCGGGGTCACCGGTGGTAGCGGCAGCCCGCTGTTTTCCGGCTGGGGCTTCCGGGGCGGCGGCGCCTGCGAAGAAGCCCGGTGCCCCAGCATCTTGGAAGTGTAGCTCTTTATCAATTGCTCAATATCCTGATTGCCCCCGGCGCCGGGCTTTTGGCCGTTAAAACTGTTGCCTGCCATGGTGATTCCTCCTTCGGGTCATGGGCTTGGCCGGTGCGGCGGCACAGTATCCGGCACCGGGCGAAACAGACGCTTAAGGCAACACCGCACAATTCACGGCTGCCGCCTTAAGTCCCCTGTCGCTCGCGGATTTTCCGTAATCCTTCACAAAAATCCTCGAGAATACACCCAGTATTCCCTGTGGTTTTTGTTTTGTCTGACGAAAAATCCGCCGATGCGCCAGAGCACTTAGAATTGTGCGGTGTTGCCTTTAAAACAGTATATTTTCGCCGCGGGCATTTTATTAACGGCAAAGCACCGCACCGCTTTGGCGGTGCAGGGCTCAACCTGTCAAAAAAGCAGGCATATAAAATATATTGTGCAGGCGGGCATGAGCCGCTCGTCGGAGCAAGCTGCACATCATTCACCCCTCGGTCATTTTCTGACCAAGGGTTTCATATCGTTTCGCTGCTCCTCCTCTTTCCCACAAAGCCTTTCGGCTTTGTGGGAGCCCTAAGATAAAACCTTTAAAACTGTCTGCGGGGGAGGAGGCAGTTTTGCTTGGGGGTGCTCACGAGGGGGACGGCTGGACGCAAAACCCACAGGTTTTGCTCAGGACAAGAAGTCCCCCTTGTGAAGGGTGTCAATTTTTTGACACCCTCAAAAGCCCCGCACCGCTTTGGCGGTGCAGGGCTTTCGGGGCTTTATGGCAGCAGGGCAGGGGCCAGCCGCCTTATTGGCCGGGGTCTTTTGCCAGCAGGTCGGCATAGGCGCTGTTGCGCTCAAACCAGACCTGCGCATAGGAGCAAACGGGCACCGCTTTTTTGCCCTGGCTGCGAAGCTGGCGGGCGGCTGCCTCCAGCAATCGGGCCGCCACCCCCTGCCCCCGCAGCGAAGGGTCTACCCGGGTGCTGGTGATGCGCACCAGCCCCTCGCCCGCGTCGGGGAACAAAACCTCCGCCACGGTTTTCCCGCTGTCATCGGTTGCAAAAATCCTGTTTTGTTCATGTATCAGTTCCATAGGGCGTACCTCCTTTTTCGGCGCTGCTCCGCGCCATATCGCAGGTTTTGATACTGCCTTGTTGTACAATCAGTATACCACAACCATACCGGTTTAGTATAATCTTTTGCAGAATAATATCCGCAGGGTTGCCGCCTTTTGACGCTTCGGCGGCCTTTTGCTTTCTTGATTTATCGCCCCCGGCATGATACTATTTGATAGTCATAAAAAGCACAAGATGAAATAAGGGAGCATTACAGCATGGCCAAGCTTTTTTTTCGGTACGGCACCATGGATTCTTCTAAAACCGCCAACCTGATTATGGTGGATTACAACTATAAAGAGCAGGGCAAGCGTTCGGTAATTTTAAAACCGGTGCTGGATACCCGCTCGGGCCACCACAAGGTGAAAAGCCGTCTGGGGGTGGAGGCCGACTGCATCGACGTAACCGACAGCGACGACCTTGAGCGGCTGGTGGAGGGCCTCGTGGCCCAAAGCAAGGTGGATTGCGTACTGGTGGACGAATGCCAGTTTCTTTCCGCCCACCATGTCGAAGAACTGGCCCGGGTGGTGGATAAGCTGGGCATCCCGGTCATCTGCTACGGCCTGAAAAACTCCTATGTGAAGGGCAAGCTGTTTGAGGGCAGTCAGGCGCTGCTCTATTACGCCGACAGCATCGAGGAGGTCAAAACCGTCTGCACCTACTGCAACCGCAAGGCCACCATGAACATGCGGGTGGTGGGGGGCAAGCCGGTTTACAGCGGCCACCCGGTGCAGGTGGGGGATATCGACGCAACAGCCGAGGAATATTATATCCCCGTTTGCCGCAAGCACTACTTTGCCCCTGAGCTTTAAAGGGCGGGTGGTTGCTCCATCAAACCGCAGAAAGGATATGTTATGAAGGATTTTATCGATTTTGGAACGGTGACGGTCAAGCGTCTTTGCTCGCTTGTTTTCTTCACCGGCGCGGCCGGAGTATTTGCCGGGTCGGTTTGGCTGGGCCGCCTGCTGGCGGTGGCCTTCCCCTACGACCAGATGGTGCGGGAGTCCAACGGCTGGTACACCTCCCGGATGGCGGAGAACACATTGCTGGGGCTGATGGGCGGTCTGGCGGCGCTGGTCTTTGGCCTGCTGCTGTGG
>JAEWWW010000021.1 GCA_023396215.1 Bacillota bacterium
GCGCCCCTCCACGCCTCCTGCCTATGCTTTTATTGCCCCCATTGTGCGCTTTGCACTTTTGCGATTCTTCTTTGGCATTCTAACCGCCGGAGCGCAGAGCGCCCCGGCGGTATTATGATTATTCCGCGGCCATCCGCGGCAGGGTGTTGGCCCCGTGGGGCATCAGGTAGGTGGTCAGGCCGGTGCCCTTGGCGGCATAAGCCAGCCGCAGCGCCTCTTCCACGGTGGAAGCCACCAGCATCCCGGCGTTTTGCACCAGCCGGGGGTCAAGCTCCGAAACCAGTATCAGCAGGTGGCGGCTGGCGATTTCGGCGGCGTAGTAGCCCACAAACTTTGCGATGCTGTAGTCGGCCCGCAGGGCGGCTTCCCGCTGCTCCATGGTGTCGTAGCATTGCAAAATCTCCTGCACCTCGGGGTGTCCAAAGCCCTCGCTGCACTGGGAAAGCACGATAAGCGCGCCCCCCGGCTCGGCCGCCTCACAGGCGTTTATCAGCGTCTTGATGGTCTGGTAAAGGTTGATATCCTTGGGGTAGCCCCCCGCCGAGGCCACCACCATCTGTGCCTTTTGGGTGATGGTCACCGCGTCGGCCCGCTCCACCAGCCTGCACCCGGCCTCGTGGGCCTGCGCCCAGTGCCCGGCCACCGCACCGGCGATGCCGCCCTCCGGCCCCATCACCACATTCAGCAGAAAGCCGGGGTTCAAAAAGGCCACCGCTTCCAGCATATCCTCATGTATCGGGTTGCCCAGCACCTTGCCCGAGCGGGCTTCGGGGTTGCTGCCTCCCTCCGGGGCCAGCGACATGGCGTGGTTCTGCATAATGGTCTGGTAGGACGCAATGCCCGGCAGCACCGACTTTTTGCCCCCGCCATAGCCCACCAGCAGGTGGAACACAATCGCCCCGGTGAGGATAACATGGTCGGCCTCCACCGCCAGACGGTTCAGCTCCACCCGGGTGCCCCGTGTGGTGGTGCCCAGATAGACCATGCTGCCCGCGTCGCGGCAGTCGTGGTCAACAAACCGAAAGCGGCCAGCCAGCCCCGGCCCCAAAATGGCCTCCCGCTCCTGCGGGGTGTGGCCCCGGTGGGTGCCGGTGGCGCAGAGGAAGGTAATATCCTCCTCTGCGACCCCCGCCGCCTTCAGCTCCTCCAGCAGCAGGGGCAGATAGAGGCTGGGCTTCTGCCACGCGCGGGTGATGTCGGATACCACGATGCAGACCCGCTGCCCCGGCTTAACCATACTGCCCAGCCGGGGGCTGCCGATGGGGTTTGCCAGCGCGCAGCGCACAATCTCCTCCTGACTGCGGCCACTGCCGCCGGGGCTGCTGTCTAAAACGCCCAGCAGTCGGCTTTGCTCCAGCGGCAGCTTGAGGGTGGTTGTTCCGTATTTTAAGGTATGGTTCATGGCGGGGCGGCTCCTTTCAGGTGGGAGATGTGTGGCTAGTTGCCCATCACCTGAGCGTCTTTCAGCAGGTCGGGCGAGATAACCAGCCCGATTTTCTGGGCGGTGTCGGTGTTAATGATCTTGGCAAAGTCGGTCATGCTCTGCACCGGGGCGTCGGCAATGGCCTTGCCCTCGATAATCTCTTTGACCATGGCCGCCACCTGACGGCCCAGCACGGTGTAATCGATGCCCACGGTGGCAAGCCCGCCGTCGGCTACCATCGAATCGGCCCCCACATAGACCGGCAGCTTCGCCCGCACCGCCACGTCGGCAAGAGCGGTCATGGCGGTGGCTACCACGTTGTCGTTGGGGGTAAAGATGGCGTCCACCCGGCCCACCAGCGACTGGGCCGCCTGCTGCAGCTCGGAGGAATCGGCGATGGTGGCCTCCACCAGCGTGATGCCCCCCAGCTTTGCATACTCCCGGGCTTTCTCCACCAGCGCGTAGGAGTTGCTCTCGCCGCTGCAATAAAGCACGCCGAAGGTCTTGGCCTGCGGGGTCAGCACCGCCGCCAGCTCGAAAATCTGGTCGACAGGGAGAACGTCTGAAACGCCGGTGATGTTGCCGTCGGTTACATTCAGGTCCTTCACCAGCCCGGCGGTGACGGGGTCGCTGACCGCGGCAAAGACGATGGGGATGCTCTTGGTGGCCGCGGCAGCCGCCTGTGCCGAGGGGGTGGCGATGGGTATCAGCAGGTCTTTGCCGTCGGCCACAAACTGGGTGGCGATGGTGTTGAGGGTGGCCGGGTCGCCCTGGGCGCTCTTGTACTCAATCTCTATCTTGTCACTCATGCCCAGCCGGTCAAGCTCGGCGATGATGGCTTCGCGGATGGTGTTGAGCGAGGGATGCTCCACCGGCTGCAGGATGCCAATTTTGACAACCTCCGGCGTCTGTAACGGCAGATCCGAGGCCGAGCCGGGGGCCGGGTTGGGTGCGGGTGCGGGTGCGGGGGCTGCGCCGCAGCCGGCAAGCAGGCTAAAAAGCAGGGCGGTCATGGCAAACAGTGCAATGTACTTTTTCATAGCGGTACTCTCCTTCATCTCATCTGGCTTATGGTTGCCGGAAGCGGCGGTCTTGCCGCCCCCGCTTGTTCTTCGGCTGTGAGTTTTAGCTGCCCATGAGCTGTGCGCCCTCAAGCAGGGCGGGCGGGATGGTCAGCCCCAGCTTCTGCGCGGTATCGGTGTTTAGAATCTTGGCAAAATCGGTCATGCTCTGCACCGGAGCGTCGGCAATGGCCTTGCCCTCGATAATCTCTTTGATGAGGGCAGCGGTCTGACGGCCCAGCACCGCATAATCGATGCCCACGGTGGCAAGCCCGCCGTCGGCCACCAGCGAGTCGGCTCCCACATAGAGCGGCAGCTTTGCCTGTATCGCCACATCCGAAAGGGTGGTCATGGCGGTGGCTACCACGTTGTCGTTGGGGGTGAAGATGGCGTCCACCCGGCCCACCAATGACTGTGCCGCCTGCCGCAGCTCAGAGGAGTTGGCGATGGTGGCCTCCACCAGCGTCAGGCCGCTGTCGGCGGCGTAGCGCCGGAGCTTTTCCACCGAGGAAAAAGAGTTGGTTTCGCCGTTGCAGTACACCACCCCGAGGGTTTTGATGCCGGGGGTAAGCTGCTGGCCAAACTCGATGATTTTATCAACAGGAATGGGGTTTGAAACCCCGGTGATGTTGCCGTCGGTGATGCTGAGGTCCTTCACCAGCCCGGCGGTGATGGGGTCGCTGACCGAGGCAAACACAATGGGAATGGTCTTGGTGGCTGCCGCGGCCGCCTGCGCCGAGGGGGTGGCGATGGGCACCAGCATGTCTTTGCCGTCGGCCACAAACTGGGTGACGATGGTGCTGATGTTGGCCGGGTCGCCCTGTGCGTTTTTGTATTCGATATCCACCTTACCGTCAAGGCCAAGGCGGCTGAGCTCCTCGATGAGGGCTTCGCGGATGGTGGCCAGCGAGGGGTGCTCCACATGCTGTATCATGCCGATTTTGAAAACAGCCTTCGGCTCTGCGGGTGCGCCGGAATTGGGGCTTTGGTTGGAGCTGGAAGGGGGGGCCGATGCACAGCCCGCCAACAGGCTTACCGCCAAGGCTGCGGCAGTGATGAAAGAAACCAGTTTACGCATAAGACATTCTCCTTTTTGAGTTGTGGGTTGCAGCTGTTGGCCTGCTTGTACATGGGTGGAGGCACGCAAAAAAGCCTGCCCTTGCTATAAAACAAGGACAGGCCGAAAATCATTCGCCTGCGGTACCACCTTGATTGGCCCTGCCGAAAAGCTGAGCCCACTCAGTAGAAATGCCAACACATTTCCCGCTCTGTAACGTGAGCACACGTCTTGGCTACTGGGCTGTAACGCCTTTCACCTCGCCCTCGGTGGACCATTTGTCTGAACTGCATCTCTGCGGGGCTCTCAGCCTCCCCCACTCTCTGTAAGCGCATCTTCCAGTTTTATCTCCACTTCAATGGTTTAAAAGGATGCTTATTAAATTGTGACTATTCTAACACCAGACCGGGCCGGTGTCAACAGGTTGGCAAAAAAATTGTTTTGCCGTGTTTTGCTCATCCTATGTGCAAAGCGCAAAAAAGGTGCAAGGCGGAAAAACGCCGCTCACAGCCGCTTTCAGTTGGCGCAGCTCCCGGCGCAGTTGGGGCAGATGCCGGTGAACTCAAAGCTGTGGCCGGTGATGATATACCCGGTGCTTCGGCTCAGGCGGCGGCCCAGCTCCTCCAGCGGGCAGCTGTCGATAAGCACCACCTTGTGGCAGACCAAACAACTGAGCTGGTGCCGGTGGGCGCTGTTGTTCAGCTGGTAGTAGGCCCTGCCCTCCTGCCCCGGAGTTTTGAGCAGCACTCCTTTTTCGGTCAGGCTGCCCAAGGTGCGGTAAACGGTAGAAAGGTTCATCTGCCCGCTGTCGCCCACCTCCTGATAAAGCTCCTCGGCGGTCAGCGGCCTTGCGCTGCGGGCCAGCAGCTCCAGTATGCAAAGGCGCTGCTTGGTGCTTTTGAGCCCCGCATCCCTCAAAACCTGATTCATCATGCCCATACCGTCACACCAGCAGCTCGATGAGGGTACCCGCCACCGTGGCCGCCACATAGAGGTAGCCGATGATGCGCAGGTTGTCCTTCAGGTTGCGGTTGGCCCGCAGCAGCACCACCAGACCCACGCCCGCGCCGGTGCAGAGCCCCGCCACCACCGAACCAAAGCTGAGGCTTCCTGAGAGATAGAGCCGGGTCAGCAGCACCGAAGTGGCGCAGTTGGGGATAAACCCAAAGAGGGCCGCAACGGCGGGCTGCAGCACGTTGCCCATCAGCAGCACCCGCGACAGGGCCTGCTGGCCTATCAGGTCAAGGGCGATGTTAAAGACAAAGGTGAACACAAAGATAAAGGCAAAGGTCTGCAGGGTGTGGCGCAGCGCGGGGCGCAGAATGCCGTGCTCGCCGCAGCCGCAGTGGCCGTGGCCGCAAAGCTGCTCAAAATCCGGCCCGTCGGGCTGGCCCTGTGCCTTTTGCCGCCCCCGCGCCAGCATGTCCACCAGCAGGCCGGCGACAATGCCCACAACCACCTTTACCCCCAAAAGGGGCAGCACCTTGCCCACCCCGGCGGGGTGGCTCAGCAGCACCGGCACCGCCTCGTCCGAGGTGGAGATAAAAACCGCCACCAGCGTGCCGGTGGTGATGACCCTGCTGGCATAAAGGTTGGCGGCAGCCACCGAAAACCCGCACTGGGGTACTACCCCCAGCAGCGCGCCCCCCAGCGGCCCCCAGCCCCCGCTGCGCGCCAGCAGGCGTTCCAGCCTGCCCGACGACCGGTGCTCGATATATTCCAGCAGCAGATAGGCCCCAAACAAAAAGGGCAGCATGGTGAGGGTGTCACCAATGGTATGTTCAATGGCATGTTCTAAAAATTCCCACATAAATGGTTCTCCTAACTGCAAATTGTTTGCAAGTAGGATTATACGTTCCTCTTGGGAGCGCTGTCAATACCACATGCGAAAAAAGCGCAGGATATGGCATAAGCCGCCACGGTTTTGCAGCATCCGCCGCCCCTTTTGCCCCCTGCACTTATATTGGCGGCGCCAAAGCAAAGCCCCGCCCGGCGGGGGCGGCAGCCCTCACCCAAGCGAGGTTATATCGTTCATCCTATGAAAATGCGGGCATCCGAAGAAGTCTTTAGGCCAGCTCCAGCCCCACCGGGCAGTGGTCGCTGCCCAGCACCTCGGGGAAAATCAGGCTGTCGCGCACCTGCGGCAGCAGCCTTTGCGAAACCAAAAAGTAGTCGATGCGCCACCCGGCGTTGTTGGCCCGGGCGTTGAACATATAGGACCACCAGGTGTAGGCCCCGGTTTTTTCGGGGTAAAGGGCGCGAAAGCTGTCGGCAAAGCCGGATTGCAGCAGCTGGGTGAACTTTTCGCGCTCCTGCGGGGTAAACCCGGCGTTGTTTACATTGGTCTTGGGGTTTTTCAGGTGGATTTCGGTGTGGGCCACGTTGAGATCGCCGCAGACAATCACCGGCTTTTTGGCGTCCAGCTCCAGCAGGTAGGCTTTAAAGTCCTCCTCCCACTGCATCCGGTAGTCGAGGCGCTCCAGCCCCCGCTGGGCGTTGGGGGTGTAGACATTCACCAAATAGAAATCCTCGTATTCCAGCGTGATGACCCGGCCCTCGTTATCGTGCCCGGCGATGCCGATGCCGTAGGCCGCCGAAAGGGGCGGGATGCGGCTGAACACCGCGGTGCCCGAATAGCCCTTCTTTTCGGCGCTGTTCCAAAACTGCTGGTAGCCGGGCAGCTCCACCTCGGCCTGCCCCTGCTGCATCTTGGTTTCCTGCACGCAGAAGATATCCGCGTCCACGCTGCTAAAAAACTCTGTAAAGCCTTTGCCCAGACAGGCCCTCAGGCCGTTGACATTCCATGAAATCAGCCTCATTATATCCTCCCCGATGGCTGCTCCCCCATTACCTTGTCTAAAAACAGCAGGTCGGGGGGCATAAAGTCATATTCTTTTAGCTGCGCAGGCTCTACCCAGCGCAGGTCGTTGTGTACCTTCAACACCGGCTCGCCCTGTGCAAGCTCGGCGTTATAGACTGTAAAGTGGATGTGCCTGTCAGCAAAACGGTAGTCGGTGGTGGTCAGCACCCCGGTCACCCGGATGGTAACCCCCAGCTCCTCCTCCATCTCCCGCACAATGCACTGCTCCAGCGTTTCGCCCGGCTCCAGCTTGCCGCCGGGGAACTCCCACATCAGGGGCAGTTCGTCGTCCTTGGCCCGCTGGGCGATGAGCACCCTGCCGTTTCGGCGTATCACCGCCGCCGTCACCTCTTTTATCTCCCGCATCCGCTTCACCAACATTTCGTTTTTTAAAAGGGGAAGCCTATATAAAGGCAGTCTATCAAAATCAGGTTTATTATAACAGCCCGGTGATTTGAAGTAAAGGCGGGCCGGGAGCAGCCTTGGTGACAAAGTCACCGACCCGCCGTGGCGTCTGCACATACAATAGTACTACCGCGCGGCCCCGGGGCGGGCCGCACCCGGTTTGGCCCCCGCTTATTTTTGGGGGATTACAGCCGGGGCGATTTATGGTAAACTGGATACCACCCCAACAGCCGGCGGCGGCCGGCGCGGGTCTTTCAGAAAGGGGCTTTGCCGATGGAATATATCATCTCCTTCATCGAAGGGGTCATCACCTTTATCTCACCCTGCATGCTGCCGATGCTGCCGATATACATCTCTTACTTTGCCGGAGCGGCCGACGATGGGCAGCCCGCTGCTGACCGCAGCAAGGCGGCTCTTCGCAATTCGCTGGGGTTTGTGCTGGGCTTCACCACCGTGTTTGTGCTGCTGGGGGCAGCGGCCTCCACCCTTGGGGTGTTTGTCTTTCAGCACACCACCCTCTTTCAGGTCATCGGCGGCGCGATACTTATCCTTTTCGGCCTGAACCACACCGGCCTGCTCAGGCTGGATTTTCTCAACATCACCAAGCGCCCGGGCTTTCGCCCCGTGCGGCTGCGGTTTGCGTCGGCGGTGCTTTTCGGGGTGGTTTTCTCTATCGGATGGACCCCTTGCGTCGGCGCGTTTCTGGGCTCGGCCCTGATGCTGGCGGCCAACGCGGGCACCATGCTCAAGGGGGTGGCGCTGCTGCTGCTTTACTCGATGGGTCTGGGCATCCCCTTTGTGCTTTCGGCGGTACTGCTGGATAAGCTGAAGGGTGCTTTCGATTTTATCAAGCGCAACTACCGCATCATCAATCTGATATCGGGCGGGCTGCTGATTGTGATGGGCATTATGATGATGACCGGCAGGCTGAACGCCCTGCTGGCACTGTTTACCTTTTAGGCGCTGCCCCGGCGGCTGACAGAAGGGAAAGGAAGGATTGTTTCTATGAATTATAACGAAGAGAACACCAAGGATAAAAAAGGCGGCCTTCGGCTGGTCGCGCTGGCGGCGGCCTTTGTGCTGATTATGGCGGGGGCGGTTTTTGCCTACAACAAGCTGGCACAAAAATATCCCGAGGGGCCGGGGGCTGCGCCCTCCTCCTCCGGCAGCGGCAGTCAGAGCTCACCCGATGAGAGCTCTTCGTCGTTCAACAAGGCGGATTTCCCCCTCGCGCCGGATTTCTCGGTAGAGGACGTGGACGGCAACACGGTGAAGCTTTCAGATTACCGGGGCACGCCGGTGGTGCTGAACTTCTGGGCCAGTTGGTGCGGCCCCTGCAAGGTCGAGATGCCCCACTTCCAGACCCTTAAGGACGAGTACGAGGGGCAGGTGGTCTTTTTGATGGTCAACCTCACCGACGGCGTGCGCGAAACCAAGGAGTCGGCCCTTGCCTTCATCGATAAAGAGGGCTATAATTTTAATCTGGTATTTGATACCAAAAGCGAGGCCGCTTACAGCTACCGCATCAGTTCGATACCCACCACCTACTTTATCGACGCCGACGGCTACGCCCTGAGCCGCGAGATAGGCTCGCTTTCAGAGCAGACGCTGCGCGGCAGGGTGGAGTCGCTGCTGACCGCCGAATAGCTTGAGTTTGGCGGCAAAGCGCCGCTGTACCGCCAACGGTAAACCGCCCACAGGCCGCAGGCGGCGGGTTGGTGACTTAGTCACTGCGCGCCGGCAATAATCGGAATAGAATAAGGGCATAACAACATAAAGAAACGCTGAAAGAGGAGAATGCGAGATGTCGGTGCTGAACATTACCAAAGAGAATTTTGAAAATGACGTAAAAAATTCGCCGGTACCGGTGCTGGTGGATTTTTGGGCCCCCTGGTGCAACCCCTGCATGCGGGTGGCTCCTATCGTAGATGAGTTTGCCAACGAGGCGGCGGGCAAAATCCGGGTGGGCAAAATCAACATTGACGAGCAGCCCGAGCTGGCGCAGCAGTACAGTGTGATGACTATCCCCACCATGATGGTGTTTAAAGACGGCAAGCAGGCCGGTAAGCTGATTGGCCTGTGCAGCAAAAACGACCTTAAAAATCTGGCAAAGATTGATTGAAAGGGGTGATTCCCATGTTCGAGAAAAAGACAGTGCTGAAGGTGGAGGGCATGTCCTGCGGTCACTGCGAAAAGCGGGTGAACGATGCGGTATCGGGCATCGCGGGGATTAAATCCTGCAAGGCCAGCGCCGCAAAGGGGCAGGTCACACTGACCGGCACGGTGGATGAACCTGTGCTTGTCGCGGTAAAGGCCGCCATTGCCGACGCAGGCTACAAGGTTGTTGACTGACGCTTTTCCGGGAAGCTTCACATAGACTTTACCCCTGTGGGAATCAAGGCTTTCTATTGCATATGATAAAGGGGCGGCGAAGCATCGCCGCCCCTTTTTTTACCCCTTTTTCGGCAGCGCCCATGGCTGGTAGCTCAACGCGTGCTGCTCACCTCCCTGCCCCCCCTCTTGTGCTTAAAGAATAAGGGAACAAATAGTTTACCGGGCGCAAAAGGGGGAAGTATCGCGGGGGGCTGCGCCCCCCGCACC
>JAEWWW010000135.1 GCA_023396215.1 Bacillota bacterium
CCTTAAAGTTGGTCTCCTCCTGCTCCTCGTCGGGCGGGGGCGGGGTTTCGGTGCTGAAGTAGACCTTAACCACATTCTTTGTTGCGTCAGGAGAAAGCCTCAGCGGCACAATAACTGTTTCGGCGTAGTAATAGCCGTCCCTTACCACCGCGTCGGAGGTGGTGTCGATATCGCTCTGCCGAAGGGTTTCGTCCACCTTTTTATCGCTACCGGTAATCACCAGCTCGGGGCCTTCTCCGTCGCCATAGTAATACTCCACGGTGTAGGTGGTAGCGTTGGGCGTATATTCAAAGATAATCTCCACATTTCCGTCGGGCATGGTGCCGGCCACTGTGCCCAGTGTAGCATCGGTGTCGGTCATGCCGTTAACAGTCACTTTGTCCAGGGTGTAGCCGGTCTCGGGATCTTCCTCTACCCTGACAGGCTGGCCAAAGCCAATGGTCCGGGGAAGTTCTTCAGTTGTACCACCATTGGGGCCGTAGATGTGGGTTACGTTGAGGGTATGCCCGTTGGCCACATAGGTTACCGTCACGGTTACCGGCCCTGCCCCCATGGTGCCCGCAACCACTGTTTGGTCGGGGGTATGGCCGGCGATTGTGGGAGAGGTTACGCTATAGGGATCGCCATAGTCCACATTGGAGCTGTGGCTTGGCGCCGCCGGCCCGCCTCCCTCATAGATATAGTTTATGGTCAGCGGGTAGGAGTTTTTATCCCACCTGGCGGTGAAGGCCACGTTGCTTTTGGGCATGGTGTAGTTTGCCCCCGCCGCGTAGGTTTTGCTTCCATCGTTCCAACCGTCAAATGAATGGCCGGTTTTGGTGGGCGCCGCGGGCAGAACAAAATTATCTCTCCACGCCTGTGAATGGGGGGCAGGGGTCGGGGTGCCGCCGTCGCTGTTATAGCTGACGGTGTAGAGCTGTGCCCACCGGGCATAGACTTTGAGGTCGCTTTTTACATTTGTGCTCCCGGTAAAAGGTGTTCCGGGGCCGCTTTTTGCGGTATTCCACTCCTCAAACCGGTAACCGGTGCGGGTAGGTTGCGCAGGCATATTACCGTTGCCTATTGCTGCGTTTTTATTTACATACTTCTCAGCATACCAAGGGCCACCGTCTGAATTAATGTTACTATAGAAGGTAACCTTCCACTTTTTACCTTTGTCGGCACTATCAGCCAGCACCGTCAGGTTGATCATCGACAGTGCCACCAGCACCGCCAAAATAAACGAACCGATCCTTTTTAGTTTCATCTGCTTCTCTCCTTTTATGCACCTGTTTTTAGGCTGCCCCGCCTATGTACTTTCCGCCAAGCCCGCAGCACGCCCGGCGCCGCAGACAAGCCATTAATACCTATTACAAAATGGGCTCATTTAGAATAACTTATGCAGCTTTTATCCCGGAAACAGGCCATAAACCGGGCGTTTTTTTATTTTCGGGAATAAAAAAGCACAGGTTTTGCCTGTGCCGCATTGTTTCTTGCTTTTTTTTGCCCATCCTTTATTAAAATGAGTAAACCGAAAAGCCGGGCGGGGGCCGCGGTGTACTGCCCCGGCCCCCGCCTTTACCAAAGGATGTGATGAGCTTGGCCCACCCCTGTTTTGACCCGCTACGCAAGACCCTCGGGGGCCTGCGCCCCGCCCTGGTGCGGCGGCTGCCCTGGATGATGATGACGCTGGGCGCCGCTCTGATGGTCTTCGCCCTGTGGAGCGCCGCCACGCCCGGGACGCCCCCCGCTCTTTCCGGGCTGCCCACACAGGCTGCCCTGCCGCTGTCGGAGATTACCCCACCGCCCGAGCACGCAACCCCCATCGCTTTGGCCGAGCCCGCGCCGCCGCCCGAGGCGCTGCCCGCCGGCCAGCTGCTGATTACCCCCCAGCGCCAAACCTACCAAAGCGGGCAGCTTCGGCTGGTCATCCCCCAACTTTCCATCGACCTGACGGTGGAGGGGGGCGTGGCCGAGGCCAACCTTGCGGCGGGGCCGGGGCTTTACGACTACGCCCAACTGCCCGGTGAGCCGGGGGGCAACGTCAGCATCGCCGGCCACCGGGATATCCACGGCTCGGTCTTTTATTATGTCGACCGCCTCGGCTCCGGCGACCGGCTCTATCTGGTTTATGAGGATACGGTCTATGTTTATGCCTACGAGGCGACCCGGATTGTTTCCGACGACGACTGGGGGCCAATTCATACCCAAGGCTTCTCCTGCCTGACCCTCACCTCCTGCGACCCCATCGGCACCTCGCTTAACCGCATCATCGTCACCGCCCGGCTGCAGGAGGCCACCCCCTTTACCGACGCATACAGCTTTGCCCCCACAACCTAAAAAATGCCTGTGGCAGTGCCACAGGCATTTTGAATATAGTCACTTCACAAAGCCGCCGGGGGCGAGGCGGCAGGCGCGGCAAAGACGCACATGGCCAAAGCTTGCAGGGGCTGCCCTAAGGCAGGTAAAACCGCCCCGCCGCCTTGCGGCCCGGCGGCTTTTCGGCATCCTGAAAATGAAAAAGCCCCCTGCATGATACAGGGAGCATGTTGGACGGAGCCCGGGGCCTTAAACGTGATCTTCGATATACTTTACCACGTCGCCGACCGTTTTAATCGACTCGATATCCTCGTCAGGAATCTCGGTGTCAAACTCGTCTTCAAGTGTCATAACCAAGTCTACTATATCAAGGGAATCCGCACCGAGGTCATCGGTGATTGAGGATTCCATCGTAACCGTGCCTTCCTCAACGTCCAGCTGCTCGACCAGGATGTCTCTCACTCTTTCGAATATCATAACGCTAACCTCCTCACCTAAGGTTTTTTGCTTTGGTACCAATATCTATCAGCCGGGCTTATTCGGTACGAAAATATGATAGCGGTTTTCCTCAGAATAAGCAATAGGGAACAACAACTATTTTTGCCATAAACACATCAAATATTTTTTGCAAACATAGGCAAGGTTGCACAAAAAGCAGGAGCGCTTACCCTAATGTATGCTGATAGTCATATTTTAAGTCGTTATTCAAAAAATATTTACCGCCGCCCGCCACGCCGGGCCGCAAAGGCTCCCGGCGGGCTTTTGAGCCAAAGCAAAGCCGATAAATTGCTATCATATTACCTGCCGCGCAGCCCTTTGTCAACCACAAATAATCGCAAAATTCGACCATTTTTACATTTCAATATTTTCATGCTATAATATATAAAAATGAACCGCAGCGGCAGCCCGCTCCCGGCGCGGAGCAGCACCCGGGCAAAGCGGCGCTTTGGCGGTTTTTCGGTGCGGCAAATAAAGTAAAATGATCCGGCTCCGGCATCTGGCCGGGGCTTTGGGTTTTGGTCAGAATTGGCAGGTGTGGTTATGTCACGTAAATTTGCGCTCATTGGCTACCCGCTGGGGCATTCGGTTTCGCCCCAGCTGCATCAGCGGCTGTTTGCTCTCAGCGGGCACAGCGCGGAGTACGTCCTATATGAGCTGCCCCCCGGCAGCCTGCCGGGCGCCCAGTCGCGGCTGCGCAGCCTGGACGGCTTTAACGTGACCATCCCCCACAAGGCCGCCATTATCCCCCTGCTGGATGAGCTTGACCCCGCTGCCGCCCGCTATGGCTCGGTAAATACCGTTTGCTGCCGCGACGGGCGCATGATAGGATACAACACCGACGTGGTGGGCTATATCAAGGGTCTGGAGCAGCAGGGCCTCGCCCCCGCCGGGCGGGTCTGCGTGGTGGGGGCCGGCGGGGTCGGGCGGATGTTTGCCATTGAGTCGGCGCTGCGGGGGGCACAGATTACCCTTGCGGTGCGGGCCTCGGGGCTGGAGAAAGCCCACAGCCTTGCCGGAGATATGGCCGCCCTCGGGCTGGAGGCGCCGGATATCTGCCTGACCCATCAATTAGCAGGCCCCTTTGACCTGCTCATCAACGCCACCCCGGTGGGGATGCACCCCACCATCAACGCCCTGCCCATCGAGGCCCCGCTGCTGGATAATGTGGCGGCGGTTTTTGAAGCCATTTTTAACCCTGTGCAGACGCTGCTGCTGAAAGAGGCCGCAGCCCGGGGCTGCCGCTGTGTGGGGGGCATCGATATGCTGGTCTGGCAGGCGGTTGCCGCCCACGAAATTTGGGACGGCGCTGTTTACAGTCTGGAAAATCTAACCAAACTATCCCTTGAAATGTCCGCGTTGGTGGACGGTTTGGTTCCGGGTAAGGAGGAGTAAGGAATGAGTGAAACGACAACCCACCGAAACATTATCCTCTGTGGCTTTATGGGCTGCGGAAAATCTACCGTCGGCCTGCTGCTGGCCCGGCGGCTTAAGTTCCGCTTTCTGGATTTGGATTGCGCCATAGAGGAACAGGCCGGGATGAGCATCCCCGAGATTTTTGAAAAACAGGGCGAGGCCGCCTTCAGAGATTTGGAGCATCAGGCGGTGCTGAGCCTTGCCGGCCGGCAGGGGCTGGTGGTGCCCACCGGCGGCGGCGTGCTGACCCGGCAGGAAAACATTGCCTCCCTGCGGGCAAGCGGCACGGTGGTGTATATCAACACCCCCTTTGCCCTTTGCTATCAGCGCATCTCCTCCACCGACCGGCCGTTGGTGCAGAGCCGCACTCGCGATGAGCTTTACGACCTCTACCGCGAACGGCGCAACCACTACCGCGCCGCCTGCGACATCGAGGTTTCGGGCATAGGGGGCTCCCGGGCGGCGGTGCGCAACATCCTTGAAAGGCTGAAGCAGCAGTGACGCGGGGGGAAAATCAGCCCGCTTCGCGGGTGGCCCACCCCTTAAGCCCGGTCTTTGACCGCCGCTCGCAGGTTTTAATACTTGGCACCATGCCCTCGCCCGGCTCCCGGGCGCAGGGCTTTTATTACAGCCACCCCCAAAACCGATTTTGGCCGGTGCTGGCCGATGTGCTGGCGGCCCCGCTGCCGGTCACCAATGAGCAGAAGCGGCAGCTGCTGCTGACCCACAAAATCGCCCTTTGGGATGTGCTGGCCTCCTGCGAGATACAGGGCGCGTCGGATAGCAGCATCCGTAACGCCGTGCCCAATGACCTGAACCGGATTTTCTCGGCCGCGCCTATCCGGGCGGTGTTCACCACCGGGGCCACTGCCGAGCGGTTTTACCGCCGCTTCTGGGGCGAAAGCATCGGCCTGCCCCTCATCCCCCTGCCCTCCACCAGCCCGGCCAACGCCCGTTGGGGGAGGGCCGCCCTTGCCCAACGCTACCGCCTGCTGCTGGAGCACCTCGATGAGGGCCGCCCCCTGTGAGCCGGGGAGAGCAACCCTGTTGCAGCCTTCGGCCTTCACGTTTTTTCGCGCAAATGTTGTTGCGCCGACCGCGCCCCGCATATCCTTGAGTAAGGGAGGTCGATAGCATGCCCGATTTTGCCACCCACTACATCTTTGGGGAACAGCTGCGCCAGCGGCTGACCGGCGGCGCGGCCCGCCTGATTGACGGCAACCCCGCCCCCTTTCGCTGGGGGCTGCAGGGGCCCGACCCCTTGTTCTTTCACCGGATACTGCTGGGGGGCGGGCCGCTGGCCGACCACGGCCATCTGATGCACGCCCAAAAAACCGCCCAGTTGATGGATACCTGCGCCCATATTGTGTGGGAAAGCCGGGGTACCCCCTGCTACGAAATTAACAAATCGTATTTTATCGGCTTTTTATGCCATTATGTATTAGACAAAACAGTGCATCCTTACGTGTTTTTCCGGCAGGCGGCGCTGCGCAGCCAACTGCCCGAGCATCTGTGGCCCACCCTGCACTGCCAGATAGAAACCGAGATGGATAACCAGCTTTACCCGCTCTATTACCGGCAGCATGTCCTGCGGTTTGACCCCGGCAAGGAGTGTAAGCTGCCCCGGGATTTTCTGGGCTGCGTCGGCCGCTTTTACTCGGCCGCCCTCTCCCGGGTTTACGGCCTTGAGGCCGCCCCCGGCGAGGTTGCCCGCGCCTTTAAGGACGCGCTGCTGGTGGCGAGGCTGCTGTATGATTCCTCCGGCTGGGTGGTCTATTACCTGACCCGGCTGGTGGACGCCCTCACCGGCACCCCCAACGTCTATTGCAGCCATGTGAAGGGGCGCTGCTCGGGTGCGGATGTGCTCAACCTGCAGCACAACAGTTGGCACAACCCCAACCTGCCGCAGGTACTGCGCTCCGAAAGCGTGCCCGAGCTGATGGAAAAAGCGCTGGAGGAGGCGCTGGGTTTTGCCGAGCTGTATCTCGGAATGTTTGAAACCGGCCGGATTGAAATGCTGCCCTTTACTGAGTCTTTTTCCAACGGCAGGCTGGATAACTGACGGCGCGGCCCCCTGCCGCCATAATGATTGCACATTAAGAGACACTGCTAAAAGCGGTGTCTTTTTCATTTATATAGTAGAGCTTTAACGGCACCTCACCGGCATCAGACCCCTCAGGGGAGGCTATCCACCACCCGCGGGATTTGACCTGAGCCCGCGTCGGCCCGCAATCCCGCCCAGCAAAGCATCGGGAATCGCTTTCCAACTATTGACCAATGAACAGTAGTGTGCTATGATGTCTGCAGTTTATACTGTTTTATAAACAGTAGTATCTTGACAAAAGGAGTGGGGTGTATGGCTGCAACCAACCAGCAGGCCTATCTGCGGCAGCTTAAGTGGCGGCTGGTGCTGCGTTACGAGGGCGGCGAGGTAAACAGCATTCTGGAGGATTACGCCGGGTTCTTTGAGGCGGGTGCCGCCGCGGGCAAAAGCGAGGCCGACGTCTGCGCCGAGCTGGGCGCGCCCCGGGCGGTGGCGGCGATGCTGCTGCGGGAGTATCCCCCCGCCGGGCTTGGGAGCCGGTCTCCCTTCTCCCAGATGGCGCTGCCCGCTTTTTGTCTGGCGCTCTGCACCCCGCTGCTGTGGGCGGTGCTCGGCGGAGAGCGCCTGTTGGGGCGGTGGCCGCTGCCCGGCCTGCTGCTTCTTTGGCTGCCGCTGACCGCCGCCCTGCTCTGGCTGGCGCTGGGCCGCACCCCGGGGCGTAGTGCAGCGGGGCCGTTGCCTCATAAAACCGCCAAGGGGCTTCCGACGGCCCACTTGGCCTGCGGCGGGCTGGCGCTGGCCCTCTGGCTGGCCTTTACCATCTGGCTGCCCGGTTGGGTTACCCGTCCGCCCTTTGGCCTTGCTCCCCGGCAGTTGGGGCCGCTGGCCACGGCACTGCTGACCCTGATTGCCGGGGTTGCCGCCGCCCTGCTGCTGTTTGGGCTTTGGCGGGCCAAAATGCAGGGGGCGGTCTGGTTCACGGTGGTTTGCCATGCGCTGGGGGTGATGGGGGTAGCGCTGCGCCTCAACGACCTGCTGCACAGCCTGGACGACATCTCGGTCTACTTTGCCGTGGCGCTGGCGGGCTGGGCGGTCTACCTCGAGGCGCTGGTGCTGGCCGGGGCGGTCTGGCTTCTGGCCCGGCTGAAAGGGGGGCGGCGGCAGTGGACGCACAGCTGAAAAAGGGCGTGCTGGAGATGTGCATTCTCCATACCGTGGCCCAGGGCCCGGTGTACGGCTACGACATTATGAAGCAGATACACAGCCTTTTTCCCGAGGTGAACGAAAGCACCGTTTACGCCATCCTGCGGCGGCTGAACCGGGAGGGCCTCACCGAGGCCTATTACAGCGGGCAGTCGGGCGGGCCGCCCCGCAGGTACCACCGCCTGCCCCCGAAGGGCGAGGCGTATCTGGCCCAGAGCATCGGGGACTGGCGCACGCTGGTGGCGGCGGTGCAGGCCATGGGCATTCAATAAGGCGGGGCCGCGTTCGGTTTCCCCAAGACTGAAAAAGCCCCCTCTGCGGTACCAACCGCAGAGGGGGCAGCCTGTTAAAAAAGAGGGCATTCAAAATGCATCGCGCAGGCGGACATGCGCCGCCGAAGCGATTCCTATAAAACTGCCTGCGGTAAGCGGGCAGTTTTGCTTGGGGGTGTTCACGAGGGGGACGGCTGGACGCAAAACCTCCATGTTTTGCACAGGACACGAAGTCCCCCTTGTGAAGGGTGTCAATTCTTTGGCACCCTCAAAGGCCCCCTCCGCGATTGGTTCCGCGGAGGGGGCCTTAAGCTGTTATAAAAGGGCTAAAACAAAATTCCGGGGGCGGTTTCCTTCTGGGGCTGGGGCGGCTCCTTTTCTTTGACCTGCACCCGAAGCTTTTTGCCCAACCCGGCCCGAAGGACGCCGCGCAGCGGCGCGATATCATAGGCGGGCACATCCCGCTTGGGCAGGATGAGGGCATGCTGGTCGTTGATGTACAGCAAAAAGAAGCGCCTGAGCTCATAGCCCTTGTGGAACATCTTCCACCGGTATTCGGTGCGGTAGCGGCCCTTGCCGCCGCTGACCACAATGCTGTCGTCAAAGACGGTAATTTCGCGGATGCTGCCCACCGAAAGCTTATCCGAAGCGATGAACTGGCGGATGCTCAGCTCCAGCTTGATGAAGTACAGCGCCAGAAGCGCCAAAAGGGCGGCGCTGCCATAAAACAGGTAGACCGGCAGCCGCAGCAGCCCGGTCATCCCCAGCGCGGGCACAGCCAGCGCCAGAGCAGCAGCGGCAATCAGCAGGCCGCAGAAGGCCCGCTTCCTGAAAAGCATGTTGAAGTAAACCGCACTGCGATAGTCCGGCTTGGTCAACGTGCTTTCAAAGCCAATCTGCTTGTATCTCACCGGTTACTCCCTACCTTTCGGCAGACCTTTTGATAAAGAAAATCGCGGCTACCCCGGCAAGGGCAGTCACAATCAGCGACGGCAACAGCCAATCCGCCCTGCTTTGTGTGGCAACAAAGATAGCGGTGGGGCCGTCCGCCCCGCCAATCACCCCGATGGAGCCGGCGCTGCCCCGGGGGGGATCCGCGCCCCTGAGCAGCCAGCGAATAAGCAGATGCTTGCCCACCGTCAGGGCAAACGCCCCGGCCGCCGAAAGGACGGTCACAATCCACGCCGCCCATAGGAAAGCCTGTTTTTTCATTCTGAATTTCACTTCCTCGGTTATATCTATTAATCGGTTGCGGGCGAATTTTCTGAACCGGCTGCGGGGTCTGACAGCGGCTTTTCCCGCACCGTACCCCTTGTTTTGCCCCGGCCGATACCTGAATTATATCACGGGGCTTTGGCCACAGGCAACAGATAAAAGGGGCTGCCGCAAAACAAACCTTGCGGCAGCCCTTCAGACCATCAAAGGCGTAAGTTTGCAAAATATATCGCGCAGGCGGACATGTGCCGACGGAGCGATTTATTTAAAACTGCCCGCGGTGAGCGGGCAGTTTTGCTTGGGGGTGCTCACGAGGGGGACGGCTGGACGCAAAACCCGCAGGTTTTGCACAGGACACGAAGTCCCCCTTGTGCAAATTAGAACCGGCTGCGCTGGCGGTAGCTGGTATGCAGCACCTGATGAGCCACATGGCTGCCGGGCTTGCCCAAAAACTCCTCGTAGAGCCGGTTGATCATGGGGTTCTCATTGGAGCGGCGGATGTCCTTGTTCTTATCGTTCTGGTAGATGGCCTTGGCGCGCAGCGCCTTCAAATCCTGGAAGTTGCGCACGCTGGCGGGCTGTACCGGCTGGCCGCCGCCGTTGATGCAGCCGCCGGGGCAGGCCATGACCTCGATGAAGTGGTACTCTTTTTCGCCGGATTTCACCTTCTCCAGCAGCTTTTTGGCGTTGGCAAGGCCAGAGCAGACCGCCACGTTGAGGGTGAGCCCGCCCACCGAGTAGGTGGCCTCCTTCACATCCTCCATACCGCGCACGTCGCTGAACTCCAGCGGGCCTTTTTCGCCGGTAATCCATTCCACGGCGGTGCGCAGGGCGGCCTCCATCACGCCGCCCGAAGCGCCGAAGATGACCCCCGCGCCTGTGGATTCACCCATGGGGTTGTCAAACTCCTCATCGGGCAGCAGGTTAAAGTCGATGCCCGCGCGGTCAATCATCCGGGCCAGCTCGCGTGTGGTAAGGGCGGTGTCCACGTCGGGCACGCCGGCCGCGTCCTCATCCTCGCGCTGGGTTTCAAACTTCTTGGCGGTGCAGGGCATGATGCCCACCACATAGATATCCTTGGGGTCTATCCCCATCTTTTTGGCGTACCAGGTTTTGCTGATGGCGCCAAACATCTGCTGGGGCGACTTGCAGGAAGAAAGGTTGGGGATAAACTCGGGGTAGTAGTGCTCGCAATATTTGACCCAGCCGGGGGAGCAGGAGGTAATGAGCGGCAGCGGGCCGCCGTTTTTCACCCGGTCCAGCAGCTCGTTGGCCTCCTCCATGATGGTGAGGTCGGCGGCGAGGTCGGTGTCAAACACTCTGTCGAAGCCCAAACGGCGCAGGGCCGCCACCATCTTGCCCTCTACGTCGGTGCCTACCGGCAGGCCGAAGGCTTCGCCCAGCGTGACGCGGATAGAGGGCGCTGTCTGCACCACCACATGCTTGCTGGGGTCGTTGAGGGCGCGCCACACGTCCTTGGTCTGGTCCTTTTCGGCAATGGCGCCGGTGGGGCAAACCACGATGCACTGGCCGCAGGATACGCAGGCTACGTTGCCCAAATTCTCGTCAAAGGCGCAGCCGATGTGGGTGTTAAAGCCACGGTCGTTGGCCCCGATTACCGCAACCGACTGCCACTTTTCGCAGGCGGCCACGCAGCGGCGGCAGAGGATGCACTTGTTGTTGTCGCGGTACATATGCTTTGAGCTGTCGTCAAAGTCGTACTGGATGTTTTCGCCGTCGTAGATGGTTTCGTCATACACCCTGAAGTCTTTGCACAGCTTCTGCAGCTCGCAGTTGCCCGAACGCACACAGGAAAGGCACTTGCGGTCGTGGGTGGAAAGTATCAGCTCGAGGTCAATCTTGCGGGATTGGAACACCCGCTTGGAGTTGGTAAGGATATCCATGCCCTCAGCCACCGGGTATACGCAGGAGGCCACCAGATTTTTCATCCCCTTGACCTCGACCACGCAGATGCGGCAGGCGCCGATTTCATTGATTTCTTTGAGATAGCACAGGGTGGGGATGCTGACCCCCGCCAGACGGGCAGCCTCAAGAATGGTGCTGTTTTTGGGCACCGTTACAGGCATACCGTTGATTTTAATGTTGACTGTTTCCATATTGGTACACCTCCTACTTCTTCACGATAGCGCCAAAGCGGCACTTTTCGATGCATGCGCCGCATTTTACGCAGACGGCGGGGTCGATGATATGTATCTCCTTGACCTTGCCCTCGATGGCGGAAACCGGGCAGACCTTGGCGCACAGGGTGCAGCCCTTGCACTTGTCGGCCAGAATGACAATGCTCAGCAGGTCTTTGCAAACCCCGGCGGGGCAGCGCTTTTCGTTGATGTGGGCCAGATACTCATCCTTAAAGAAGTGGAGGGTGGAAAGCACCGGGTTGGGGGCTGTCTGCCCCAGACCGCAGAGGGCGTTTTCTTTGATATGGGTGCAGAGGGTTTCCAGCTTCTCGATGTCCTCCGGCACGCCCTCGCCCTTGGAGATGCGGTTGAGTATCTCGTACAGCCGCTTGGTGCCGATGCGGCAGGGGGTGCACTTGCCGCAGCTCTCATCCACTGTAAATTCCAAAAAGAACTTGGCGATATCCACCATGCAGGTGTCCTCGTCCATAACAATCATACCGCCCGAGCCCATCATCGAGCCGATGGCAATCAGGTTGTCGTAGTCGATGGGGATATCCATATGCTGGGCGGGGATGCAGCCGCCGGAGGGGCCGCCGGTCTGGGCCGCCTTAAACTTTTTGCCGCCCGGGATACCGCCACCAATCTCCTCGATGACCTCCCGCAGGGTGGTGCCCATCGGCACCTCCACCAAACCGGTGTTATGTATCTTGCCCCCCAGGGCGAACACCTTGGTGCCCTTGGATTTTTCGGTGCCCATGCTGGCGAACCACTGGGGCCCGTTGAGAATAATCTGGGGAATGTTGGCATAGGTTTCAACGTTGTTGAGAACGGTGGGCTTGCCGAAGATGCCCTTGACCGCCGGGAAGGGCGGACGGGGGCGGGGCTCGCCGCGGTGGCCCTCAATCGAGGTGATAAGGGCGGTTTCTTCGCCGCAGACAAAGGCGCCTGCGCCCAGCCGCAGCTCGAGGTCGAAGCTAAAGCCGCTGCCGAAGATGTTTTCGCCCAGCAGGCCCATCTCGCGGGCCTGCCCAATGGCTATCTCAAGCCGTTTGACGGCGATGGGGTATTCCGCACGGATGTAGATAAAGCCCCGGGTAGCCCCAATGGCGTAGCCGGCGATGGCCATAGCCTCCAGCACCACGTGGGGGTCACCCTCCAGCACCGAGCGGTCCATGAACGCGCCGGGGTCGCCCTCGTCGGCGTTGCAGGCCACATACTTCTGGTCGGCCTCAGACGCCTTGGCAAGGCTCCATTTGAGCCCGGTGGGGAACCCGCCGCCGCCGCGGCCCCGCAGCCCCGAATCCTTGATGGTCTGAATAACGTCCTCGGGGGTCATCTCGGTTAGTACCTTGCCCAGCGCCTGATAGCCGTCGTAGGCGATGTACTCGTTGATATCCTCGGGGTTGATAATGCCGCAGTTGCGCAGGGCGACACGGCGCTGTTTTTTATAAAAGTCGGTTTGGTCCAGGCTGATAACGGCGTTGTCCTGCACCGTTTCGGAGTACAGCAGATGCTTGACCACCCGCCCCTTCAGCAGATGCTCCTCCACAATCTCGGGGATATCCTCCGCCTTGACCATCGAGTAGAATGCGCCCTCGGGGTAGACCACCATAATCGGGCCTAATGCGCACAGGCCGAAGCAGCCTGTTTTGATGACTTTAACTTCTTTCTCAAGCCCGGTATGCACCAGCTCGTTTTCAAGAGCGGTAATGATGCGCTGGCAGCCCGAGGAGGTGCAGCCTGTGCCGCCGCAGATGAGTACGGTTGAACGATACATTTTTACTCCCCTCCCCTTACTTCACTGCGCCGATGGCATACTCGGTTACCGGGTTGCCGTTGACAATGTGGTCGGATACAATTTTGGCCACCTTTTCGGGGCTCATTTTTACATAAGTAACCTTTTCCTTGCCGGGGACATGTACCTCCACCACCGGCTCGTACTGGCAGATGCCGATGCAGCCGGTCTGGGCGATGGTCACATGGGCCAGCTTTCTTTTGCCTATCTCTTCTGTAAAGGCGGCAAGCACCGGGCGCGCGCCTGCGGCAATGCCGCAGGTGGCCATGCCCACCACGATTCTAATGTTGTCGTTCTCATCTTCCCGAATGCCGATTTTGCTCTTCATTTCATCCCTGATGGCCTGAAGCTCTGCAAGACTTTTCATGCTCGTCTAAATCCTCCCTGTTTATCTTTACCGTCGCCCTGCAAGGCAGGGCGCATCCCCCTGTATGCTTGATTGCCAGTTTCTATGGTTGGATTGCATGGAGTGCTTAAAGCTAGGGCTTGTTTAAAAATAGAGGAAGCGAAGTATTTTTCGCAAGCGGCAGGCGGCTGCAAGGCAAAAACCGCAGGAATACTGGTTGTATTCTGAGGATTTTTAACGCAGCAGATGTCGCCGCTTATAGAAAAAGACAGGTTTTTGATTTTTTTAACAGCCCCTAGCGTTCGCAGGCTGAATCTCCTTTGTATAAGGCTTCGCTGTTTTCTGTGATGTAATCTCTGATAAAGGCCAGCACCGCGGGCTCGCTGAGTGGTACCCCCTCCAGCACCTGCCGAAACTCTCTGGTATCGGCGGTGTAGCTGCGGCCGTCCACCCGGTGGGTGTACACAAAATCCATCTCCGGGTTGCAGCCGATAAGGGCACAAAGGGTGCCTGCCATATCGCCCAGCGGCAAGCAGTCGATGCTGGAGGGTACAAACGCCGCCTTGACGCTGGTGCCGCCGCCGGGGCGGGAACTCAGCTCAAAGCTGCCCCCCGTCTGTTTGGCCGCCATCTCAAAAAACGGAATGCCCAGCCCCACCTTGCGGGTGGTGCGGGTGGTGTAAAATGGGTCGGAGGCATGCTCCACCTGCTGGGGGGTCATCCCTCTGCCGTCATCGGTGATGGCGATACACAGCCTGTCCTCAGGCCGGTTTTCCTCCACCAAAATCTGTACCAGCGCGGCGCCTGCCGCCACCGAGTTTTGAGCCAAATCCAGCACATGCAGCGAAAGCTCCTGCATCGCCTTTCTCCTTTCAGGCTGCCGATAAACCCGCCGGGTCGCAAATATTTCCCCTTTTCTGCTTCCCCTTTTCCGGCGGCTTGCCGCAACCTGTCCTGCGAATTTTCATTGTTGGTAGTTGGCCAAAATCTTGTCTACGTCGTCGGCCACTAGGCGGCCGTACACATCCTCGTTGACGGTGATGACCGGGGCAAGGCCGCAGGCGCCGATGCAGCGGCAGGCCTCCAGTGAGAACTTACCGTCGGCGGTGCATTCCCCGCCGACGATGCCCAGACGGTCCATCAAGCGATCATAGACATCCCCCGCACCCTTAACATAGCAGGCGGTGCCCATGCAGACCGAGATTTTGTACTTGCCCTTGGGGTAAAGAGAAAACTGGGAATAAAACGTGACCACACCATAGACCTCTTCCAGCGGAAGATCGAGCCCCGTCGCCACCATGCGCTGAACCTCCACCGGCAGATAGCCGTAGATATCCTGCGCCTGCTGCAGCACCGGCATCAGCGCGCCTTTGGTGTCCTTGTACTTTGCGATAATCTCTCTTAGCCGTGTTTCCTGCTCCTTTGTTCCCGAAAAGGGAACTGCGGATTTTTTGCTTGCCATCAGGGATAAACCTCCTTGACAAAATTACTTATACGAAGGGCAAATGTTTGTCTATATTATATCATACCGCTTTTTTCTTTGCTATTGTTATATCAATGTCAAAGTGTAACAATTTCGCAATTTTCCGAGCCATGTCTTTGTTACTGTTGTATTTTGTCGGCCCGAATGCTATGATATTGTTAAAATATAGTCTTAGCTGCGGGCTTTTTTTTAGGCGCCTCCCCTGTGCTTCTCAGCCCTTGCGGAGGGCTGCGTCAGGCGCCTGTGTCCCGGGTATTTTTTTGTAAAACCGGCAGCTCATAAAAGGCGGGGCCACGCCCCCAAAACCAATCGATTAATCCGCTTAATTTGAGGAGGATTGTCCATGACAGTAGGCGACATTAAAAACATCCTGAACGCTACCCTTCACTGCGGCGAAGAGCTGCTTGATCAGGAGGTAGTCACCGCCTGCGGAAGTGATATGATGAGCGACGTGCTGGCCTTTGTCAAAGACCAGTCGGTGCTGCTGACCGGGCTTGTGAACCTGCAGGTGGTGCGCACCGCCGAGATGATGGATATGGTTTGCGTCATTTTTGTACGCGGCAAGGCCCCCGATCAGGCCATGATTGAGCTGGCCAAACAGCGGGGGATTATCCTGCTTTCAACCCAGTACCGCATGTTTACCGCCTGCGGGCTGCTTTATGAAGGCGGCCTCAAAGGGGGTTGCGGCTTAAAGTGAATGAAAACATCAATCTGGTTTTTGAAGTGCCGGGCGACGACTTTACCCGCGCGGGCGAAGCCTCGGGCGCGGTAAAAAACACCCTGAAAAAGCTGGGGCTCAGCTCGGTTGTGATACGCAAGGTTGCCATCGCGATGTACGAGGGCGAAATTAACATGGTGATACACGCCGGCGGCGGCAGGGTCGAGGTGGAGGTTGGCCCCGCCGCTATCCTGATGACGCTGAGCGACCAGGGGCCGGGCATCCCCGATATTGAGCTTGCCATGCAGGAGGGCTACTCCACCGCTCCCGAATCGGCGCGCAATATGGGCTTTGGGGCGGGCATGGGCCTTGCAAATATGAAGAAATATACCGACGCTATGGAGGTCATCAGTCAGCCCGGGCAGGGCACCACGGTGCGGATGCGGGTGGACGTCGTTTGACCGCTCTTTTAGAATAGCAGGTTTGGATATAAATTTTATATACAGAAAAGAGGAAGCCCTATGTGGACGAGAGATGAACTGAAAGGCCGCGCCAAGCGCGTGCTGGGCCAAAGTTACTGGAAAGCCTTTTTGATCAGCCTGGTACTTGCGCTGGTCACCGGCTCGAGCAACGGGGGCGGCGGCGGGGGCAACTCCAATGCACTTTCTCTGAACATCAATATACCGGATTTCAGCTTCTCCGGCATTGAAGGCGGGAGCTGGCGGGAATACCTGGGTTTCTTGCCGGGTAGCCTGCTGCCCGGTGGTGTCCTGTTGCCGCTGGTATTGGGGAGCATCACACTGGTGGCTGTTCTGATGATGCTGCTTCACTTCTTTGTGGGGGCCAACCTCGAGGTGGGCTGCCGCCGCTACTTCACCAGCGCCAGCGCAGGCTATTTCGATTTCAACAACCTGGGCTTCGGCTTTCAAAACCGGCGCTACTGGAACATCCTCTGCACCATGCTTTACCGCAGCGTGCTCACCTTTCTCTGGTCGTTGCTTTTGATTATCCCCGGCATTATCAAAAGCTATGCCTACGCCATGGTGCCCTACATCCTTGCCGACAACCCCGAGATACATTATCAGCGCGCGGTACAGCTCAGCAACGAGATGACCCGCGGGCATAAGTTCGATATGTTTGTCCTCGACCTTTCCTTTATCGGCTGGTACCTTTTGGGGGCGCTTGCCTGCGGCATCGGGGTGTTTTTTGTGAACCCCTACCGCGATTCAACCATGGCCGAGCTTTACCTTGCCCTGCGCCACAACGCCATTATGAATGGGGTAACCACTCCGCAGGAGCTTTGGCTGGCCTGATGCCCCCGCTGCTCTGCACAGCCGATGGTTTTTGGTCATGCGTATCGGCCGCCCTTGCATTTAAATGTACCGTTTTGTTCTCTGAGGGCGTTTGGCGTAAGACAACCCCCTGAAAATCTGCCAAGGGTGGTGATGCTTTGGATCGGTTCTTTCATTCGGTCAGATTGGATAAGGACGCCTGTGTGGGCTGCACCAACTGCGTCAAGCGTTGCCCCACCGAGGCAATTCGGGTGCGGGGCGGCAAGGCGATTATCATCAAGGAACGCTGCATCGACTGCGGCGAGTGCATCCGCATCTGCCCCCACCGGGCCAAGAAGGCCACCTCTGACCCCCTTTCCTCCATCGAGCGGTATAAATATAAGATTGCGCTGCCTGCCCCTTCGCTTTACGGGCAGTTTAACAACCTGGACGATACCGATATTCTGCTCAGCGGCCTTTTGAAGCTGGGCTTTGATAAGGTATTTGAGGTTTCAAAGGCGGCCGAGCTGGTTTCGGACTGTACCCGCCGCCTCATGGGGCAGGGGCTCATCAAGCGCCCCATTATCAGCTCCGCCTGCCCCGCCGTGCTGCGGCTGATACGGGTGCGGTTCCCCGAGCTTTTGCAGAATGTGCTGCCGCTGCACCCCCCTGTGGAGGTCGCCGCCCGCCTTGCGAAAAAGCAGGCTGCCGACTACACCGGCCTGCCCGTCAGCGAGATAGGCGCGGTGTTTATCTCGCCCTGCCCTGCCAAGGTCACGGCGGTAAAGATGCCGCTGGGTACCGCCAAAAGCGCCATCGACCTGGTGGTGGCCATTAGCGAGGTTTACCCTCTGCTGGTGACCCAGATGGGCGAACTGGAAAGCCCGCAGGAGCTGACCGACTCAGGCCGGATGGGCATGGGCTGGGGCGCCAGCGGCGGAGAGGCCGCGGCCTCGCTCAACGAGCGCTATCTGGCCGCCGACGGCATCGAGAATGTCATCCGTGTGCTGGAGGCGCTGGAGGACGAAAAATTTACCGATTTGGATTTTGTAGAGCTCAACGCCTGCGCCGCCGGCTGTGTGGGCGGCGTGCTGACGGTAGAAAACCCCTATGTTGCCCGGGCCAAGCTAAAGCGCATCTCGCGCTACCGGCCGGTCGCCTGCAACCGTCTGGGCAAAATCATCCCCCGCGAGGTAAAGTGGGAAGCCCCCGTGCCCTACGAGCCGGTGTTGGCGCTGGACGAGGACCTGAAAAAGTCGATGGCCATGATGAACCAGATGCAGGAGATAGAGCGCCGCCTTTACGGGGTAGACTGCGGCTCCTGCGGCGCGCCCTCCTGCCGGGCGCTGGCCGAGGATATTGTCCGGGGCTTTGCCACCGAGGAAGCCTGTATCTACATCATCAAGGACCATCTGCAAAGCATGGCGGATGAGATGCAGAAAATTACCCATATCCTGCCCCGCACCGTCAAAACCGAGGAGGAGCCGTAACCATGACCATCGACGACATCGCCCTGCTTCAGGGCTTTTCGGTGTTAAACCCCGGCCAGAGCCGCGAGGTGACCTCGATATACTGCTGCGACCTGCTGAGCCTGGTTATGGGCCGTGCCCCAGCCGACAGCGCCTGGGTGACCGTCATGGGCAACCAGAACGCCGTGGCGGTGGCTTCGCTGGCGGATACCGCCTGCATTGTGCTGGCCGAAGGGGTTACCATGGATGAAGCGGGGCTGCAAAAGGCCGGCGAGCACGGCGTCGCCGTCTTTGCCACCGCCCTGCCGGTTTACGAAGCCGCCACCCTTTTGGGTCAGCTTCTGGCCAAGGGCTAAACGCCAGGTTAATCCTATAGCAACAGCTTTTCGCTTTATCCGCTCTCCCCCGCTTTTGGCGAAGGAAGGGGATAAAGCCTTCTATTTTGACCGGGGCCAATGCCAAAGCCGAAAGGGGGTGGGCCGGGTGTCCGGGCTGTTTTATGATCTGCATATCCACTCCTGCCTGTCGCCCTGCGGCGACGAGAATATGACCCCCAACAACATTGTGAACATGGCCTTGCTGAAGGGGCTGGATTTGATTGCCCTCACCGACCACAACAGCTGCAAAAACTGCCCCGCGGCGCTGGCGGCAGCGGCGGGCAAGCCCATCACCCTGCTGCCGGGCATCGAGCTGACCACCGCCGAGGAGATTCACCTGCTGCTGCTCTTCCCCGGCCTCGAGAAAGCCATGGCTTTTGACCGCTATGTGTATGAACGGCTGCTGCCGGTGCAAAACGCCCCCGATATCTTCGGCACGCAGCAGATAATGGATGAGAACGACCAACCAACCGGGCAGGAACCGCTGCTGCTGGTGGGCGCCACCTCAATTTCGGTGGACGACGCCCCCGCGCTGGCAGAGGCGTTCGGGGGGCTTTTGCTGCCCGCCCACATCGACCGCCCCTCCAACAGCATCCTGTCGGTCTTTGGCGATATCCCCCCGCAGCTGGGCTTCACCGCCGTAGAGGTAAAAGACCCCGACGCCTTTTTTGCCCGGCCCCAAAACCTCTGCTACCGGCAGGGCCGCCGGGTGCTCACCAGCTCTGACGCGCACCGTCTGGGCGATATCGCCGAGGCGACTCACACCCTGCCCCTCGCCGAACCAAGCTTTGCGGCGCTGGCCGGTTATCTGGGGCAGCTAAAATGACAGTCCTCGGCTCTGAATGCCGCGATACCGCCGCCCCTATTTTTAAAATAGGGGCGTTTTTGCGCTCTTACAGAAAATGACCGCGGCAACAGCCGCAGCGCCCTGTAAACCAAAAGGCTTACAGGGCGCTGCTATTGAAAGGAGTATGGAGAGCCTTGTTGCTCCCCCGCCCCTGCCTTGGCCGTGGCTTACCGGGTAGGCCGCGGCCAAACGCGCCGGGCCGGGGAGGAAGGCACTTTGGGGAGAAGCCGCCAAGGGCGGTATCCTCCCAAAAGGATATTAAAACGCTTTATTTGCCCCAGCTGATTTCAAAGGCTTTGTACAGCAGGTCCTTGCCAATCTTCTCCTCAAACTTGGGGTAGACCTTGAGGGCTTCCTCTTTCCACACGCCTTTCTGCTCCTCGGTCAGGCGGGTTACCCTGGTGCCGTTGGCTTCGGCTGTCTTGATATAGTCCTCGTCCATGGTGCGCACCGCTTCACGCTGCATAATACGCACCTCATAGGCGGTATCTTTCAGGATTTTCTGGATATCCTCGGGCAGGGTATCCCACCAAATCTTGCTGACCAGCACGGGAACGGGGGAATACACATAGTCGGTCATGGTTACGTAGTTCTGCACCTCGTAGAACTTGTTGGAAACATACAGCGATATGGGGTTATCCTGCCCGTCCACCGTTCCCGACTTGCAGGCCATATAGATTTCGCCGAAGCCCATGGCCACGGGGGTGGTTTTCAGCCCTTTCCAGAAATCCATATGTACTTCGTTTTCCATCACGCGCAGCTTGAGGCCGGCGGCGTCGGCGGGGGTAACCACCTCGCGCTTGTTGTTGGAAAGCTGACGGAAGCCGGTTTCCCACCAGGCAAGGCCCACCAGACCGATTTCCTCCAGCCCGGCGAACAGCTCGTCGCCTATCTCGCCGTCCAAAACCTGGTCGGCCGCCTCATAGCTTCTGAACATGTAGGGCAGGTCAAACAGCATAAACTTGTTGTCAAACATGCCCATGGGGCCGGTGGTGGTGGGGGTGCCCTCGAAGGTGCCGGTCTGCAGCCCTTCGATGGTCTGCCGCTCCGAGCCCAGCTGCGCGGAGGGGAACAGGCGAACCTCTACCCGGCCGTTGGTGCGCTCTTCCACCAGCTTTTTGAACTCTTGCGAGCCCAAATCGATGGGGTGCCCGGGAGCCGCGCCGTAGCCCATCTTCATGACGAACTCGCCCTTTTTCACTTCGGCAGGGGCTCCGCCCGAGGAATCCGCTCCGCTCTGGCCGGGGGTGGGGGCCGGTGCGGACGAACCGCCGCAGCCTGCCAGACTAAGTGCGACACAGGTGATAACCAGTAACAATGCCAATGCTCTTCTCATAATAAATCCTCCTAAAAATTGTTGGATATTACGGTCTATGGATTGCTATTTCATCAGGGACGGCAGGAAGGTGATAATCTGCGGGATAAAGATGGCAAGCACAATGATTGCAAAATAGGCGATATTATACGGCATCAGCTCGCGGCACACCTGCGCGAACGACCGCTTGGTCATGCTGCAGGAGGTGTAAATCAGGGTGCCGACCGGCGGGGTAATCAGGCCGGTTACCAAAACCGCCACAAAGAACACGCCGAAGAATATCGGGTCGATGCCCATCTGCCGCACAGGCTCGATGAAGACCGGCGCAAGGATGAGCACCGCGGGGGTGAGGTCCATAATCATGCCTACGACAATCAAAATGGCAAAGGTAAGCAGCATGAACTGGGTGGGGGTGTTGCAAACCTGCTGGATGCCTGCGGCTATCATCTGGGGAACCTGCTCGGCCGTGAGCACCCAGGCCGCAACCGAGGCCGCGCCCACCACCGCCATGACGGTAGCGGTGCTGATGAAGCTTTTTTCCACCAGCTTGGGTACATCCTTAAAGGAGATTTCTTTGTAGACGAACCTGGACACAAAGAAGGAGTAGGCCACCGAAAAGGCGGCGGATTCGGTGGGGGTCAGGATGCCGAAGGTGATGGTCACAAGGATAAAGATGGGCAGAAGCAGCGCCCAGATTGCCCCCTTGGTGCTGCCCACATTGGCGCTGTTGCCGTGGTAGCCCCGCTTTTTGGATACCATGTAGCTGATAACCAGCGCGGAGACGCCCATCAGCACCCCCAGGCCGATGCCGCCGGCAAAGAGCTTGGAAACCGAAACGCCGGTGATGGTACCGTACAAAATCATCGGGATGCTGGGGGGGATGATAGGCCCAACGACGCCGCCGGCAGCGACCACCGCCCCGCTGAACCCGGGGTCGTATTTTTCATCGGTCATGGCGGGTATCATAATGGAGCCCATGGCGGCGGCGGTGGCGATGGCCGAGCCGTTGATGGCCGCGAAAAAGATGCTGCCAACACCGGTAATCATCGCAAGGCCGCCGGGGCGGTTGCCCACCACCTTGGAGGCCATGCCCACCACCCGCTTGGTGAGGCCGCCGGTGTTCATAATCTCGCCCGCCAGCATAAAGCAGAATATGGCGGTGAGGGAATAGCTGTCGGTAGACATCAGCCATTGCTGGGCAAACACCGTCAGGCCGATGCCGTTGCTCAGCAGCAGCACCACGCTGGAGATTGCCAGCGACAGCACAACCGGGACGCCCAGAATGAAAAACGCGGCAAAAACGCCCAGATAAATATAGAGTGCGGTCATGCCTGTGCGCCCCCTTCCTCTGGTGCTGCCGGTGTTTTAAAGGCGACGATGATTTTTGCAATACCGATGAGCAGCCAGATGCCGCCGGCCAAAACGCCGGCCGCATACATAACGCCGATGGGCAGCCCTGCGGCAGGCAGCGGGAACCTGCCCACCTGCCTAATAAACTTAAAGCCGTAATAGACCACAACATAGCCCACCACAATCAGGCAGCCGCCGTTTACAATCCTGGATAGCCTGAGCGTCCAGGGCTTCCAGCGGGCAAAGCTGTCGAAGCCGATGTGGTTATCGTGGATAAAGGCGTTGGTGATGCCGATGAAGCACCCCCATACAAACAGGACGCGGGTAATCTCGTCGCCCCATATAATGCCCATGTGCAGGAGGTAGCGGCTGAGCCCGTTTACGGTCAGCAGTGTAACCATGCCGATGCCGCAAACGGCCAGAATGATGCATTGGAGTTTATAGAGCGCCGTTTCTATTTTCTTGAAACCCAATTCCTCTCTCATCCTTTCTTCCTGAAAAGCGGTCAACGGCCTGTCAACACGCTCTCCCTGCGGTGTTCTCTCTTTTTAAAATGCTCTACGACATTGCGCGCCGCCGCCATGCCCATGCGGTAGTTGGCCTCCGCCGTGTGCGGGGCTATATGCGGTGTGGCAACAACGTTGGGGAGTGTCAGCAGCGGTTCCTCCACCGGAGGCTCCACCGAGAACACATCCAGCCCCGCGCCCCTCAGCTTGCCCGACGTCAGGGCGTCATACAGGGCCTTTTCGTCCACCAGCGCGCCTCTGGAGGTGTTCAGCAGGATAGCGCCGTCCTTCATTTTTTCAAGCTCCCGCTTGCCAATCATGTGGTATGTGCTTTCGTTCAGGGGGGTGTGCAGCGATACCACATCGCTTTTTTGCAGCAGCTCCTCCACCGAAACCAGGGTGGTGTTGCGGGTTTGGATATCCCCCTGCCCCACCGCCGGGTCATACACCAGCAGGGTGCAGTTAAAGCCCTCCAGCCGCTTGGCGACAGCGATGCCAATCTTGCCGTAGCCAACCAGCCCCACCGTTTTTTCATACAGGTCGTTGGAAAGCGGCTTGGCCTTCCAGTCGGGGGTACTGCTGGTGATGAGGTTGGCCCGCAGGTTGCGCAGGATTGCCAGCAGCAGCAGAATGGTCAGGTCGGCCACCGATTCGTTGTTGGCGTCGGGGGTTTTGGTCACGGCGATGCCGCGCTCCTCCGCCAGCTCCAAATCAATGCTATCCAGCCCCACGCCGTGCTTTGAAACAATCTTCAGGTTGGGGCAGCGGTCGATCACATACCGGTTAATCACATCCGAGCCGGTGATGACGGCGTCGGCGTCGCCAATCTGCCGGGCGATGTACTCCACGTCTTCAGGCTGGTCGTTTCTCAGCAGGGTTACATCCAGCCCGTTTTCCTGCAAATATTTCAGCGGTTCGTCGGTTGCCTTCCCAAAGGACCTTGAAAGAATGACAACCTTTTTGTTTGCATCCATTGCATCAGCTCCATTCATGGCGTCGGCCCGCGCCTTGTGCGGCGGGCGGCGCCGGTTAACCACTTTTTCTGTGGTTACTGGTTCTCATAAAAATCGGTTAAAAACTGCGCTGTCCTGAGCCACCGCTCATACTCGCCGCGGTGGTCGCCCTCTGGATGGACGATAGAATCGATACGCATCTGCGGGTCGATGGTCACGCCAACCCCCTGTGCCGCCGAAAGCACCGCCCCGGTGGAGCAGAGGTAGTCGGCATCCTGCAGGATGGCGATGTCGGTATCGAGGCAGCCGGCAATCAACTGCAGCAGCGCCATCGAATTGGAGCCGCCGCCCGCCAGAATCAGCGGGTCACCCCCGCGCTTGTACCGCTCCAGAATGCGGGCGATGGTCACAAAGGTAAAGCCCACCGCCTTGAGCACCGCCGCCGAGATATCCTCCCGGCTGGTATCGGCCTGCAGCCCCATAAAGCTCCCCTTCAGGGCGGAGGACCAATAGGGCGCGCGCTCCCCCCGAAGCCATGGGATAAACTGCAGATGCCCGGTATCCCGCAGGCTGCTGCCGGTATCAAACCCCAGCTGCCTTGCCCAGCTAAAGACCGAGCAGGCGTTGGAGGAGATACCGCCGGTGATGTACCATTCGTCGTCGATGGCCTGGGTATACAGCGGGCTGCCGGAGGAAAGGTCGGGGCTTTCGGTAAAGATGCGCGCCGCCATCGACGTGCCCAGATTGCCGCAGAAGAGGCCGAGCTGGCGGCAGGCGTAGCTGGCAGAGGGGCCGTCCCCCAGCCCCGGAACCACAACGGCGCCACCACAGGGCAGCCCGCTGCGCAGCTTGCCAAAGGGCTGGTTGTGCCTGCACAACTGGGGCAGCTGCTCCCCGGTAAAGCCCAGGCTTTCCACAAAGGGCAGGTTCCACTGTTTGGTGTAGATATCCAGCAGGCCGACGGCCGACCCGCTGGAATAGTCGGTGGCAAGAGTGCCGGTGAGGTACCGCAACAGGTGCGCCTTCAGGCCGTAGGGCAAAAAGCTTCTTCTCTCCTGCGGGGGCGCGGTGGCAATCTTGTAGGCGCCAAAGAGGGTATCCGGCTGGCAGCCCGACCGCTTCAGGTGGTGGACAAAATTCTGTTCCTTCTGGACATCTTTTTCCCAGAGGCTGTTCCACTGGTAGGCCACCGTTTGGCCGTTCTCGACGGCGCAGACCGAGTACATCTGTGTATCCAGCGCGAGGGCCAGCAGCTCGTATCGCTCCGAAAGCTCCAGCAAAGCCCTGTACAGGCTCTGCTCATAGACCGCCAGCGGAACAACCCCGGGCCGCAGCTCGGCAAAGCCGATGTAATCATACTTGATGTTGTCGGTAATCTGGCCGGTGGCCGGGTCTGAAAGGGTAATCTTCAATGAGCTTGTGCCGACGTCAAAGCCGGCAATCCTTTGCTTCTTCATGTTTCCTCCCAGCATTAGCAAGCGGCAGGGCACTTGCGCGTTTAACTTTAAGAGTACCACTATGCCGCCCAAAAATAAATGCTGCAGGCGGGGAGCCTTTAGATTTCGGCAAGGGCGGCCAGCGCGGCATCCAGCGCCTGCTTCAGCTCGGCATACTTGGGGTCTGAAAACTCGGGCAGCGTCATGGGCAGTCTGGGGTAGCCGCAGTCAAAGCCACGGGCCTTGAGTATCATGTGGGAGGCGATGGTGCTGTCGGCAAATTTGGCCTTGCCCGAAAAATCCATCATAATGCGGTATGCCTTTTCGGCTTTTTCCCACTCGCCGTTTACCGTGTAGGTATACATGGCGTCGATAATCTCGGGGGCGTAGTTGCACATGCCGGCAATCATGGTGTCGACGCCCATCTGGTAAAAGGGCAGCCAGCCGGTGGAGGTGCCGATAATGGTCTGAAAATCTTTTTTGTTAATCTTTGCGTCGTAGTACACATTGGTGATAAAGGCGACGTTCATCGAGCTGTCCTTAACGCCCTTGACCCCAACCGCCTGCAGCTTTTTAACGGTGCTGAGCGTCATGGTGGTCTTGGTGGTAAAGGGGTTGTTGTAGGCATACACCGGCAGCTTGACCGCGTCGGTAATCGCCTTGTAGTACTCCACCACCCTATCCTCGGTGTAGGTGTAGTAGTAGGGCGGCACCGCGCTTACGGCATCCATGCCAATCTCTTCGGCGGCCTTTGCCAGCTCTACCGTTCCGGCGGTGTCGGCACAGCCAACATGCGCAATCAGGTATTTGCCCTCATACTCTGCGCAAACCTCTTTGGCCAGCTTAAAGATAGAGATACGCTCCTCGCCTGTCATCAGCGGCCCCGCGCCGTAAGAGCCGGTCAGGAAAAGGCCGTGAACACCGTTATCAAACATCCATTTCATATGCCATCTGCATTTTTCATAATCGATGGTGTTGTCCTTAAAAAAGAACGTCAGGTTTGGGACCAATGAGCCTTTAATCATGGTGACTTCCTCCGTTATGTATATAATATTCACGTAGGATGTTTTTTTGTATATTTCCTACACTTGCATATTATAGCACTTTTTTAAGGGTTGTCATCAGGATTTGTAGCTTTTTTACACAAAATTCAAAAGTTTGGTACATCATATACATAACCGCAGGGCTATTTGTTTAAAAGCAACAAAGCCGCTGAAAAGGACAGCGGCTTTGTTGCTTTTTGTAGTTTCTTTCTGTAAAATAACAGTAGAACCCCTTATTACGCTTTCATAAATGGCAGGTGAATTAGGTGCAAGAGCAGTCAGAAAATACCACCAACCCGCTGATTATGCTCAGGGTCAGGTATGACGCCCTGCGCAGCAGCGAAAAAAAGGTGGCGGAGTACATCCTCCAGCACCCCGACGAAATCATCTACTCCAGCATCACCAACCTTGCCGAAAAATGCAAGGTGTCCGAAACCTCGGTCATTCGCCTGTGCAAGGTGATGGGCTACAACGGGTTTCAGGATTATAAAATCAGCATCGCCCGCTCTATCATCGACCCTCAGAAGCAGATTCACGAGGAGGTCAACGAGCAGGATTCTGCCAGCGACATGATTAAGAAGGTCTTGTCGGTCAACATTCGCGCCATTGAGGATACCATGCAGATTTTAAGCGCGCAGCAGGTGACGCTGGCCATCGACGCCATCGCCCAAACCAGGCGCCTTGAGTTTTACGGCATGGGCGGCTCCGGCTCGGTGGCGCTGGACGCCCAGCACAAGTTCTTCAAGTACGGCATCAGCTGCATCGCCTACAGCGACCCCCATATGC